>SKKR01000494.1 GCA_007123655.1 Thermomicrobiaceae bacterium | reverse complement strand
TCGAGAACGTCGGGATGACGATGCCGCTGAGGCTGTCCGCCATGAAGATGAAGACGCACAGCGCGACGATGTCCCGCCGTCTCAGAACCTTTTTGAATCCCTGGAACACGTCACCTGCCCGTAAACGCCGAACGATTGACCCTGGAGGATTGTAACGCCCTGGATCAGGATCGCTTGACGCGTATGCAGTTCTGATTGAGACTGCGATGCAATCAACCGGCGCAAATATATGAATGAGGAGCCAGATGGTTGCATCGAGTGACCGAGAACTGGGCCTGCTGTTGCCCAACTGGGAAGGTGAGATGGACGGCGCAACGGCCGGCTGGACGGATATCCAGGATTTGGCGATACTGGCCGAGCAGATCGGGATCGACTCGTTGTGGGCTGTGGATCATCTTCTGATCGACTGGGCCGCGAACTTTCGCCGGCTCGGGACGCCCGTGCCTGAAGGACTGGATGGCCAACCGCCGCTCGGCGTCTGGGAGTGCTGGTCAATGCTTTCTGCGATTGCCGCAGTGACGGACCGGGTGCAGATCGGCTCGCTGGTTGCCTGCGTCGGGTACCGGAACCCGGCGCTGCAGGCGAAGATCGCTGCATCGGTCGATGAGATCTCCAGTGGGCGGCTGGTTCTCGGTCTCGGAGCGGGAGATTATCCGGCCGAGTTCGATGCTTTCGGATACTCCTGGGAGAGGCGAGTCTCCCGATTGGAGGAGTCGCTCAAGATCATTCATGGACTGTTGCGGAAGGAGTCAGTGTCGTTCGAGGGGGAGTTTGCCCGGGTCGATGAATGCACGATCCGGCCACGCGGGCCGCGAAACGGTGACATTCCAGTCTTGATTGGCAGTCCCGCAGCACGTCCACGGATGGCTCGACTGACGGCGACGTATGCCGATATCTGGGATTGCTGGCTCGCGCTTCGGAACAGCTCACTGGAGGAGTCACAGCCCCGGCTGGAGGCGATCGAAGCTGCCTGCGAGAAACACGACCGGGATCCAGCCACGTTGAAACGCTCATTGACGATCGGCGTTAGTATGCTGGGCAAGACGATTCCTGGAGCGAACCCCGTCACTGGCGAACCGGCGCAGGTCGCCGAGCAGATCAACGCCTTCTACGAGCAGGGGTTCACGCAGATCCAGGTGTACCTGGCGCCGATGACTCGGGAGGGCTTCGAGGAATTCGGCAAGGTAGTCGAGGAACTAAAGCGGTAGGGCAGGGGCTCGTCTCCTTTCGTGTACACGTCGAGTGCGGCCGGTTTAAGAGGGGCTTATTCCGTCCCCGGCATTCGAAAGACCGGTCCCCCTTCGTGTGGCCGTCGACCACCGAGCCATGCTCGTTAGAACGACCTGCGTTTCCGTGGGCAAACAGAGCAACTTGGACTAAGCCAGGGATCCAGTAGTCAGTTAGTTGAATGAGGTGCTAGATGAGCGCATCGAACGAACGCAAACTTGGCCTGCTGCTGCCGCAGTGGGAACGCGGGATGGACCGCGAAACGCCAGGCTGGGCGGATATTCGGGATATGGCGATCCAGGCCGAGCAGATGGGGGCCGATTCGCTCTGGGCGGTCGACCATTTCCTTATCGATCGCGCAGCGAACTATCGACAGCGTGGGGAGCCGGTTCCGGAGAAACTGCAGGGCCGGCCACCGCTGGGCGCCTGGGAATGCTGGTCGTTGCTCTCCGCCGTTGCCGCGGTGACGAAAAAGGTGGAGATCGGCCCGCTGGTTGCCTGCACCGGTTATCGAAATCCCGCACTGCAGGCGAAGATCGCAGAGACGATCGACGAGATCTCCGGTGGTCGCCTGATCCTGGGGCTCGGGGCTGGAGATTTTCAATCCGAGCACCAGGCCTTCGGTTTCGAGTGGGAGAAGCGCATCACTCGATTCGAAGAGGCGCTACAGATCATTCGCGGACTGTTACGGGAGGAGACCGTTACGTTCCAGGGCGACTGGTATTTGACAGAGGACTGTACGATCCGGCCGCGAGGACCGAGACCGGGCGGAATTCCATTCATGATCGGTAGCTCGGCGGCGCGCCCGAGGATGGCCAGGTTGACTGCTACCTACGCCGACATCTGGAACTGCTGGCTGGCGTTCGGCAACAGCTCACCTGAGGAGACGAAACCGCGACTGGAGGCGGTCGACGCCGCCTGCGAGAAGCACGGTCGTGATCCGGCAACGTTGGGGCGCAGCCTGACCATTGGTGTCGGCATGCTGGACAGGACGATCCCCGGCGCCAGTCCGGTGACCGGCGAGCCGGGAGAGGTCGCCGAAAAGATCAACGAGTTTTACGAGCAGGGTTTTTCGCACATTCAGGTCTACCTCGCGCCGATGACGCGAGAAGGGTTCGAAGAGTTCGGCAAGGTAGTCGACATCCTGAAGCGGTAGTTTCTGGACAACCGACCTGGTAGGGGAGGGGCTTGTCCCCTCCCGCATCCCGGGCACCCAATCGGGCGGGAACAAGACCCGCCCCTACCGGACCCCTGGTTGACCATGGTGACCGAGTTGTCCGAGTCGGTGTTGAAGAGCTGGATGCCAGAGGTGTCACCTAGTCCAGTCATCTCGCTGCCCTTCTGACCAGCGGTACCGACGGTGACTCCTGATAGACCGCCCCCGACCCATAAACTCTACGCCGGCGGCTGTCGCGATGTAGGACATCGCCTCGCCGGTGCCGAAGAACTGGATATCCACATCATTCGTCTGCTCTGAGATGTTGACGATCGAGATACCGGTGTTCCAGCCGTTGTAGTCCCGGAATACCAGTGGACCGTTCATCTCGTAGCGATCGTCACCGTGAAAGTGCTCTGGCTCAACGTCGGCCAGTTCGGCTGCCTCCCCGGTGTCGGCTTCTGGCGTGACATTGTTCGTGTTCCACGGACCGAGACCATCGATGTGGGAAACGTGCAGGACAGATTCCACTCATCATTCGTCTGAACGATGGGCAGGTAGCTGTGTCCGTCGAATCCGCCGTTCGGCTCACCGTGTGTGAATGCGCTGACGTTGTTGCAGTGGTCTGCATGTCTTCAACGCTCGGGCAGAACTCTGACT
>SKKR01000206.1 GCA_007123655.1 Thermomicrobiaceae bacterium | reverse complement strand
GGTCCACGGTAACCGTGCGGGAGGATTGTTGACATGCCCGGCGGCCGGTCGTAGATTTACGGAGCAAGCAGCGGCTGGACGCTCGAGGTCGCAACGCCGCGAGCGCACCGTACCAGCGGGAAAAGGGGGACAATCGGAGTGGTTTCCAGTTATCGCGGTTACCGTGCACCCCAGGGGATGCTCTCCTGGGCCCTGCATCGGCTTACTGGTCTCGGCGTTCTCCTGTTTCTGTTCCTTCACATCATAGACATCTTCCTCGTTGGATACGGGCCCGAACTCTTCAATGACCTGCTCTTCATCTATCACCATCCCGCGTTCGTTGTCGGCCAGATCGCGCTCATCGCATCGGTCTACTACCACGCGGCAAACGGTATCCGGATCATCCTGGTGGACTTCTGGTCTAACGGGTACAAGTACGAACGGCAGATGTTCTACATCGCGATGGTCGTCTTCTTCCTCGCGTTCATTCCAACCGCGTTTCTTATGATCCGGGCCCTGCTCCAGGATGGATGACTGTTTCCAGGTTTCACCCGTTTGCGTGATCGGAGAGGTTCCAGGTTATGTCCGCTAATCGGGTCGGCAGACAGAAGCCAGCCGGAAGCAACTTCGAACTCTACTCGTGGTACTTCTTCCGCATTAGCGGCTTGCTGCTCGTGTTTCTCGCCGTCACACACGTCCTTATCATGCACGTGTTCAACACCGCATTTGACATTGACTATGATTTCGTGGCCGCCCGGTGGGAATCGCCGTTCTGGCGGATGTTTGACTGGCTGCTACTGATCATGGCGCTCACGCACGGGTTGAATGGTGCGCGGATCGCCGTCGACGATTATGTCCAGTCAGCGGGGTGGCGAGTCGTCGGCTACTCCGCCATCCTCGTTGCCCTGCTCGTTTTCGGCGTGATGGGTACACTCGCTATAGTCACATTTGAGCCGCAGTAGCGCACCGCCAACAGGGGCAAGGAGCACCGGACATGTATCACAAGTTTGACGCTATTATCGTTGGCGCCGGCGGTGCAGGACTGATGGCCGCCGCGCAGTTCGCCCAGGAAGGCGATGTCGCGGTCGTCAGCAAGCTCTACCCGACCCGCTCGCACACCGGTGCCGCTCAGGGCGGGATCAGCGCCGCGCTGGGCAATCTGGAGGAAGACCACTGGATCTGGCATATGTTCGACACCGTCAAAGGTGGCGACTATCTGGTCGATCAGGATGCCGCGGAGGTCCTCTCCCGGGAAGCGGTCGACGCCGTTTACGAACTCGAGCACATGGGTTTGCCGTTCAACCGCACCGAAGACGGAAAGATCGATCAGCGCCGGTTCGGCGGGCACACCCGCAACTATGGCGAGGCGGCGGTACGCAGGGCATGCTACGCCGCTGACCGGACCGGACACATGATTCTCCAGACGCTGTATCAGCAGGGTATCAAGAATCAGGTTCGTTATTTCAACGAAGTCATGATGGTCGATCTGCTGATGACCGAGGACGGAGTCTGTAACGGCATAATCGGGTACGACATCCCGACGGGGGAGATTCATATCTTCCATGCCAAGGCGGTCTTGCTTGCCACGGGAGGCTTCGGGCGGGTATTCAAAGTCACCAGTAACGCGCTGGCTCTAACCGGCGATGCCTGTGCGATCCTCTTCCGGCGCGGACTCCCGCTGGAAGACATGGAGTTCTTCCAGTTCCACCCGACCGGCATCAACAAGCTCGGGATCCTGCTGTCGGAAGCCTGTCGCGGTGAGGGCGGCATCCTGCGAAACGGCGAGGGCGAACGATTTATGGAGCGTTACGCCCCCACGTTGCTGGATCTTGCGCCCCGCGACATGGTGAGCCGGAGCATTCACCAGGAGATCCGGGCCGGAAAGGGCGTCGACGGGCAGGACTACGTCCATCTCGATCTCACACACCTGCCTGAAGAGGTCATCGAACAGAAACTTCCCGATATCAGTGATTTCGTTCGCACCTATATGGGGCTGAACCCGGTCACCGATCTCGTTCCCATCCAGCCGACCGCGCACTACGCGATGGGCGGGATTCCTACTGACGTAGAAGGCCGCGTGGTCATCGATCAGGACAACACCGTCGTACCTGGACTCTACGCCGCCGGTGAAGTCGCGTGTGTTAGCGTTCACGGTGCAAACCGGCTGGGAACCAACTCCCTTGTCGACCTGGTGGTGTTCGGCCGTCGCGCCGGCCGGCACATGCTGGACTTCATGAAACAGAATGACCACGAACCGCTCGGCGCCGAGCCTGATTTTCGGGCCAGAGCGGAAATTGACGCCCTGATGAGCAGCGACGCCGAGGAGTCAGGCGCGGACATTCGGGAAGAACTCCAGGAACACATGATGGACGACGCCGGCGTGTTCCGAACCGCCGAGGGCCTGCAACGCTTGCAAGGCAAACTCGGCGAGCTGAAAGACCGCTTCACGAGGGTCGGTGTTCGAGACAAAGGGACGACGTTTAATATGGATCTCATGGAAACGCTCGAGCTCGGCTACCTGCTTGACGTTTCCGAAGCCGTCGTCGCCGGCGCACTGGCTCGAGAAGAGAGCCGCGGCGGACATTTCCGAGAGGATTTCCCGGATCGCGATGACGTGAACTGGCTACGTCATACGCTCGCCTATAAGACGTCCGGCGGCATCGAGATGGGCTCCAAGCCAGTGGTGATTACTCGCTTTGAGCCGAAAGAGCGGACCTACTAATGGAAGTGACCTTTCGAATCGAACGCTTCAATCCGGACCAGGACACCAAGCCATGGTTCGGAGAGTACACGATCGATGTTGAGCCAACGGACCGGGTTCTGGACGCGCTCAACGAGATCAAGTGGCGCCACGATGGATCGTTGACGTTCCGGCGAAGCTGTGCGCACGGGGTCTGCGGGTCAGACGCGATGCGCATCAACGGGCGAAACCGGCTGGCGTGCAAGGAACTGATTCGGGACTACGGAACGAACATCACGATCGAGCCGATGCTCGGCTTCCGCGTGGTCAAGGATCTCGTTGTCGACATGGAAGACTTCTTCGAAAGCTATCGAATGATGTCTCCATATCT
>SKKR01000568.1 GCA_007123655.1 Thermomicrobiaceae bacterium | reverse complement strand
TCCGGCGGGTTCAGCGCGCGTAACCGTTCGAGGAATGTGTCGTTCGGATCGGGGTCGTCCGGGTCGACAATCTCGCTGAGTACCTGTTTGATTCGTGGAGCCTTCTGGTCAGCGAGCCCGCCAGCTCTGATTGCGTCGGCGACGTCCTCGACTGGCGCGGTCATTACATGCTGCCAGGTTGGAAATGTCGCGCGCAGTGACGCGAACGCGCGCTCGGTGTTTCGGTCAGAGGTGTTCTGCGAGAGGATCGTGGACACGAGCTCGTCTACCGGTCGCAGGCTCGGAGTCCATTCCGCGCATCCGTACATGTCCGCCAGCCGCTCGGTTACGATTCCGGCCAGCGTGAGACGGTCGGGCGCTTTCATCATTTGGGTGTCCGCAGGTACGCTCGTCCTCATGGCTCGATTTTACTCGAACGCTGACGTACGGATGCGGAAACGCGCCAGTGGCCGGACGTTTGCGGAACTGACTGGGATCACGCGCCGACCGGGATGGAAGGGTTGACTTAAGGGTGTACCAGCGTTGTAGCGGTTTGCTTCTCCACGTGACATCACTCCCCGGCCCTCACGGGATCGGAGATCTCGGCGACGAGGCGTTTGCCTTCGCGCGTATGCTGGAGCACGCGAATCAGCACATCTGGCAGGTTCTCCCGCTCGGCCCGGCGGGAGCCGGAAACTCACCGTACGACTCGCGTTCATCGTTCGCGGGTAACCCACTGATGATCAACCTGCATGAACTTGTCAGGGATGGCTTGCTCGATCCTGATGACGTGCCTGCCACGACTCGATTCTCGCGGTCAACGGTCGAGTTCGGGCGGGTTCGAAACTGGAAGCGAAAACGCCTGGAATCCGCGTTCGAACGCTTCCAGCTGGGAACAAACTCTCCGCTACATTCCGAGTATGAGGCGTTTGTCTCCGCATCCGGGGACTGGCTGAATGATTTCGCGCTCTACCAGGCGTTGAAAGACGCTCACAACTCCCGTCCCTGGTATCGCTGGCCTTACGGTATCCGGCGGTTCGACCGGGACGAGGTCGAGCGCTGGCGCCGATCTGTTTCTCGCCAGATCGAATACTATCGGTTCGAGCAGTTCCTCTTTGATCTCCAGTGGAAACGACTGAAGCGATATGCAAACAGCCTCGGGATCGCGATCATGGGGGACGTTCCGATCTACGTGGCACTGGACAGTGCCGACGTCTGGGGCAACCAGGAGCAGTTTCTCCTTGACGAGGACAGTCGACCGTCAGTGCAGGCCGGAGTGCCGCCCGATCTGTTTTCCGCGGATGGTCAGCTCTGGGGTAATCCGGTGTATGACTGGGACCGGATGGCAGCGGATGACTACAGCTGGTGGCGAAGCCGGATCGCCAGAACCTTCGACCTGACCGACATTGTCCGCGTCGATCACTTCCGCGGGTTCGCCGCGGGGTGGCAGGTCCCTGCGGGCGCATCAACCGCTCGAACGGGCGAGTGGATTCCCGGGCCCGGGCGCGCGCTGTTTGACTCGCTCGCGAAGCACATCGGGGAGTTGCCGATCATCGTTGAAGACCTCGGTGTGATAACACCCGATGTGGAGGCGCTTCGTGACGATCTCGGCTATCCAGGGATGAAGGTGCTGCAGTTCGCCTTCGATCGAGATCCGAAGAACCCATACCTGCCGCACAACGCGGTCCCTGTTTCGATGGTCTATACCGGCACTCACGACAACGACACGACGAGCGGCTGGTATCAGTCTCTCGCGGAAGCGGACAGGGTCTATGCGAGGCGCTACGCGCGCGGTCGGGACGAGACGATCCACTGGGACATGCTTCGGCTGGCATGGAGTTCGGTAAGCGTGCTTGCCTGTGCGCCGGTTCAGGATGTCATCGGCCTGGACGGCGACGCGCGGATGAACGTGCCGGGTATAGCCCGTGGCAACTGGAGCTGGCGGCTCGATAGTCTGGACCCGCTCACGAGGCGTGCGGCAGCGCTTCGTGATCTCACTGAACTCTATGGGCGCGTCAACGCTCCTGTGGCTCACGCCGCGGGAGACGTTGACGATTAAGAATCTACTGGCTTGGCAACGATGACGGCGGTCTCTGTGTAGCGCCCCGCTGACCGGTCCCAGCTTCCCGCACAGGTGACCAGGGTCAATACCGGTTCCCCATCTCGTGCGAACATTGTGTCACTTGGCAAATCCGTGGCCGGGTAGCGCTCCTTCGTGGTGACGATGAACCTGCGGTTCTCACCGTTTTGCATTGTCACCATGATCTCAGCTCCGATTTCCACATTCTTGAGATCGAAGAACACGGCACGTCCGCGGATGTCGTCCAGATGCCCCGCGATAACGGCAGATCCGGACTCCCCGGGCGACGGTCCGAAGCGGTACCAGCCGAGGGTGTTCTCGTCATCCGGGATCTCCATCGATCCGCTTGTATCGACGCCGACTCCGGCAACATCCGCCACGATATCGAGCGAGGGAACCGAGAGTGACACGGGACGGTTTGCGGAGTTCGACGCAATTTCCCGGTATGAGGATGTGTTCCAGCCGACGGAACTGCCTGTCTTTCCGCCCGATTGCGGGTTCTGAGACGTTCGTAGTTCGGGGGTTGACACGACGCTGGCGACTGGTGCCTGGGACGGCTGAGATCGCTGCCAGCGATGAAACTCGATGCGAGCCTCAGAGCCTGCTTCGGAATCTGAACGATGAGTTTCGCTCAGATCTTGCGGTCGATTCTTGGCGGAGCGGACGACCTGTCGGTCTCGTTCCTTTGATGATTCCGTTGCCCAGTAATCGCTCAGCACGTCGATTCCTGCGAAGTCCAGCGCCGACGCGGTGCTGGTGGTCATGAGTGTCATCACCATCGCGGCGATGAGGCTGATTCGAGCGAGCCTTCGAGGGTTCATTTCACCTGCCGATTGATGTACCGTACACGGTTTGACACAGGCGGGCCGATGGACTATCGGCCGCCTGTGTATTCAAGTTACCCGGTAAGCGTATCAGGCGCGCTGTCGTCTGATTGCGAACGCGGTGCCTGAAAGGAGCACAACGCCTGCTCCGGCGAAGATCCAGAGAAGGGA
>SKKR01000159.1 GCA_007123655.1 Thermomicrobiaceae bacterium | reverse complement strand
CCGTAGGTGTCAACCAGAATCTTCCGCCCGGTCAGGCCGGCATCGCCAGTCGGGCCACCCACAACGAAGCGACCACTCGGGTTCAGGAACACCCTGGTGTCGTCGTCCATCAGGTCGCCCGGGATGACCGGGTTGATGACGTGTTCACGGATGTCAGCGAACATCTTGTCGTCACTGACGTCCGGGCTGTGCTGGGTGCTCACGATGATCGTGTGGATTCGCTTGGCCTTACCGTAGGCGTACTCAACTGTCACCTGCGATTTACCGTCCGGACCGAGGTACTCCATCGTGCCATTGCGCCGCACGGTCGCCAGCTGGCGGGTCAGTCGGTGCGAAAGCGCGATCGGAAGCGGCATCAGTTCCGGCGTCTCGTCGCAGGCAAAGCCGACCATCATACCCTGGTCGCCAGCACCGATCTTGGAGACTTCCTCCTCGGAGACGTTCCCGTTGCTGCGCACCTCAAGCGAGTTGCTCACACCGGCGCTGATGTCCGGCGACTGCGAATGCAGGTGGATATCAACGCGGCAGCTATCGGCATCGATCCCGTAGTCCGGGTTCGTGTAGCCGATCTGACGCAGCGTGTCGCGGGCGATCTTTTCCGCGTCGAACGTGTGATTCGTCGTGATCTCGCCAACGAGGATTACCACGTCGTTCCCCGCTACGGCCTCGCAGGCCACACGGGCTTCGGGATCGTGTTTCATAATCTCATCGAGGACCGCGTCCGAAATCTGGTCACAAACCTTATCCGGATGGCCCTCTGTCACCGATTCTGAGGTGAACAGGAATGACGGTGATTGCGCGAAACTCAAACTCATTTGGAGCGTTACCCCTTTCGTATCAAAACTCGGTTCTCGTTTTCGTTCACATACCAGCTACGTCGTTCGTCGGGTAGCCGGCTTACTTCGTTCCGACCTGGATGATGAAGTCCGGGTCGTAGAAGCTATAGTCAGCATCAAAGTCGCCGTAACGGCGGATGTTCTTGAATCCCGCGTCTCGCAGCAGCTCAGTCACGTAGTTCTGGCGGATCGGGCACATCGTCAGGTGGTAGGCGGATCCGTCGTTGTACTGGTACCGCATGCGGACGTACTCTTCGGTGATCTCCTCCGTATAGGCGTCGACGTTCTCGCCCAGGTAATACACCTGGTGCTTGCTCTCGAACTCTTTGTCGAGAATCTTGTCGTAGTTCCGGTGGTCGATCACAACCACGCCGTCCTCGCTGAGCAGGCTGTAGAACTCGTTGAGCGCCTTGCGGCGGTCGTTCTCGTCGAACAGGTGCGTGAACGCATTGCCCAGACAGATGATCGCGTCGAACGTCTGATCCGGGAACGACTTCGACATCGTCGTCCACTCTGCCTCGACGACCGGCACGCCCTTTACACCGGCGCGCTCCGCGTTCTCCTGCGCTTTCCGGACCATCTCCGCGCTGCCATCCGCGCCGACGACGTTGAATCCGTCGCGGGCCAGCATGACGGTGTGGAACCCTGTGCCGCAGGCCGCGTCGAGCACTCGCGCAGCGTCATAGTGCCGCAGGATCTCCTGGAAGAATCCCTGTTCGGATTCCCAGCGAGCTTTCCAGTTGATCAGCTCGTCCCAGCGATTAACGAAATCGTGCGTGTACTCCTCCTGATAGAGGTCCCGGTTCAGCATTTCTGACCGTGGTGTGGCGTTCATACATCAACCCTTCCGTCTGAAAAAAAACCAGGAAAACACGTATCCCTCACCCACTCCGAACACGTCGTGCGTCTGGCCGGGAGGATGAGAGCCGGCGGGAAAGCCCCGCCGTCAGGCCGGTTTCTTCGCCAGGAAAATTCCCCAGCCGACCTTGCCGTCGTTCGCCGACTCGACCCAGAAGTCCAGTGCGGCGATGGTCTTGTCGACCGTCTGCCCGCCAATTCGGTCGGACAGCTTTGAACGGTTGGCGCGTACCTGGCTGACCACACCGTGATAGGTGGGGGCGACATACTGGGAGTGATCCTCGGCCTTGAGCAGCGCGAACCCGTGCCGCTTGAGGCCTTCCTCGTAGTCAGGTCGATCCCAGATGTCCACGGTGTTCAGCCGGGCATAGAGGCGTTCCCGGTCCGCCTGTGGGGTGTCGCGGCGTACCAGGATATCACTGAAGATAAACGTGCCGCCGGGCTTGAGGACCCGGAAGCACTCGCTCAGGATCTTGTCCTTGTCGGCACCGTGCAGGAACGCTTCCTGGCTCCAGACGACGTCGAAGGACGCGTCGGGGTATTCGATGTTATGAAAATCGCCCCACTCGAACTTGAGCAGATGGCTGACATCAGATTCGGCCGCCCGTTCCTGGGCAATCCTGAGTTCTTCGTTGGAAATCGTGTGTCCAGTGACTGAACACCCATAGTGGGAGGCGAGGTATCGGCCGGTCGAGCCGTACCCGCAACCGAGATCCAGCACCCGATCGCTCGCCTTCAGATCGGCTGCTTCTGCCATGACCCTGTTGGTGTTGTCCATGGCCTCGTGCAGGCTCGCACCCTCGTAGGGAGGGATCCCCATGTGGATGTTGTCGGCCCAAACCGAGCGATAAATCTCGCTGGCCGGACCATCGTAATAAGCCTGTGTTGTGGAAACGTTGGTGGAGATGGTGTCATGCGCCATCATCAACATCCCTTCTCAAATGCCGTACAGAAATGTCACACAAACGTTATGTTCCGCTTTGAACACAACGGTGCGGCAATCGCCGCAGGACCCAAACAAACGTTACAGAAATACGAGTAAAACCTGACTCACAAAGACTTTCGTGAGCGCTTCACCTGCCCCCGGATCAAGGCACGATTCTCACGCTGCATTATTTCGACACCGTCGGCCGATCGCGTTCATCTCTCGTTTCGGCCGTCAGCGCTTAACTACTCCTAACACCTGATGACCGTACCGTCAAGACCGGATGCGTCCATCCCGAAGCGTCTTCAAGCATAGCACCCGTGCCAAGCGATCTGCATTTTCCCCGTACCAGCGCCGGTATCCGCCGCGAAATACCGAGTCGGAACTGCCTCGGGATTCTGCGCGAAATTAACGCGCGAAACCCCGTGTTATGTTAT
>SKKR01000106.1 GCA_007123655.1 Thermomicrobiaceae bacterium | reverse complement strand
TTCAGACGGAGACACCCCGGGGACCAACTGATGGCGAGACGTGCTCATCCAGCAGACTGTTCGACAAATGCCGGAGACAGGAGAGGAGCCGCCGTGAGCAGCGTGAACCAGACGCGGGAAGCCTTGCGACAGGCGGTGAATGCAAGCGAGATCGTTGTCGCACCTGGCGTCGTTGATGCGCTCACGGCGCGCCTGGTGCAACAGGCCGGCTTCCCTGCCGTCTACGCAACCGGCGCGGGGATCGTCAATAGCCAGTTCGCGATGCCGGACCTCGGCCTGGCAACGATGACTGAGATCCGTGAGCAGGTACGCCGAATCGTCAGTGCGGTGGACCTTCCCGTGATCGCGGATATCGATACCGGCTTCGGCAATCCAGTCAACGTGTACCGGACGATCAGGGAATTCGATCACGCCGGAGTCGCGGCAGTGCAGCTTGAAGACCAGGTCAGTCCCAAAAAGTGTGGTCATTTCGCCGGGAAGCAGACCGTCCCGGCCGCGGAAATGGTGGCGAAGATCCAGATCGCCCGTGAGGCCGCCGGAGAAAGCGGTCTTTTGATTATCGCCCGGACCGACGCGATCGCTACGGAAGGGTTCGAACCCGCACTGGAACGCGCAAGACGGTATCGGGATGCCGGTGCGGACATTCTCTTCGTCGAAGCACCTGAATCCATTGATCAGCTGGAGCGGGTCCCCCGGGAGGTCGACGCCCCGGTGCTGGTCAACATGACGGAAGGGGGTAAGACCCCGCTTCTGACCGCACGTGAGCTTCAGCAGATGGGTTACAATCTGGTAATTTTTCCGAATGCACTGATGCGGATAGCAGCGTACGCCGTCCGGGAAGCGCTTGATCAGATGAAGCAGAACGGGGGAACGGGGGAACTCCTGGGCTCGATGCTGACCTGGGGCGAGCGGCAGTCTCTGGTCGATATCGAACGCTTCGAAGCACTGGAACGGACGTTTGTCACCGGAATTGAGCCGGAATCCCAGGGTGGGCAGGTTGAAGCCGGGAACGATTGAGGGAGGTTCGCCATGCAACTGGTCGACGAAGTAGATCTGAGGCTCATCAGGTGCCTGCAGGACAATCCGCGAGCGCCGTATTCGAGTATCTCGAGATTGACCGGCGTCAGCGAGACAACCGTGAAACGCCGTGTGGATTCGTTGATCGAATCCAGGGTCATTACCACGGCGGTGTTTCCAAATCCCAGGAAGCTGGGTTATGACCTCCAGGCCAGTGTCGACGTCAAGGTCGAACCGGGTTATGCCGAAAGCGTGGCGTTGGCGCTCCGTGAGATGCCGGAGATTGCCTTCGTGGCGATCACTCTCGGTCGGTACGATGTCAGAACATACGTCGTGACACAGTCCATGAGGGCACTGACGGAGCTCGTCACCGACCAGATTGCGCAGCTCCCGGGTGTTCGGGAAACCGAAACGAACGTCAGCGCGCGGGTATTCAAAGCGTTCGCGAACTGGCGCGTGCCACTCGATCAGCTCGAGCAGAACAGTGCGTCCCGTGACGAGGATGATGACTACTACGAGCGGATATCCGCGTTCTAGGGCGGTACTCACCGGCATTGACAGGGCGCGTAGCGGCCGAACCCCCGGCAGGTTCGGGACAGGCTCTCACTGTCGGCCCAGAAAGAAAGATCAACGCGGTCGCACAGAGCCCGCCCTGAGCGACGCCGAAGGGGTCGTGCGACACTACATTCAAATCGAATTGCATTCAAGTTCCCTGAGAAAGTGCCCGGGGAGACACTCCCGCGAGTCGCAGCATCATCTCGTCGATCCCGTGTTGAACCCAAAGTGAACGGTTGAGGTACGCATGCGAAAGATTAAGCGACCACTTGAAGTCGGTCTGGTTTTGCAACACTGGACTAACGGCCGCGGCGTGGCGCCAGCCTGGAAGGACCTCGAGGAGCGTGCGTTGCTGGCGGAGTCCGCCGGGTTCGACTCTATCTGGCTGGTGGATCATCTGGACTTCTCGCGAGCCCAATCCTCCCTCTCCCGCGGGTCGGGTGAACGCGCCCGGCCCGATGAGACCGAACGGGTCGATTGGGTTGGACTCTGGGAGTGCTGGACGACACTCTCCGCGCTGGCGTCTGCCACGAGCACCGTGCAACTCGGCACCCTGGTTACCTGCACCGCTTACCGAAACCCGGCACTTCTTGCGAAGATGGCCGAGACGGTGCACGAAATTTCCGGTGGCCGTTTGATCCTCGGCCTGGGAGCGGGCGACCACCAGAGTGAGTTCCAGACATTCGGTTACGGGGATCAATGGGACCGCAAAGTCAGCCGGTTCGAAGAGGCACTGCAGATCATCTGCCCGCTGTTGCGGGATGGTTATGTCGACTTCACAGGCCGATACTACTCCGCGCCTGACTGCTCGCTCAGGCCGCGAGCGAACTGGAACGGCGGTCCCGCGATCATGATCGGAGCCCGCGAAGGCGGGCCGAGAATGCTCCGGCTTTGCGCGGAGTACGCGGACGTCTGGAACGGGTGGGTCGCCTACGGCAGAAGCCGGCCGGACGTTGTGCCGCCAATGCGGGACGCGGTCGATTCGGCATGCCGGTCCGCCGGGAGAGATCCGGCAACGCTCGCGCGTACGCTGACGGTCGGGGCAGCGCTACTGGGGCGCCGGCTCGGCAACGCAAAAACGATAGACGGAACGCCGGAGGAGATCGCGGCGCAACTCCGGTCCTTCGCGGATGAGGGAATTGGACACGTGCAGATCTACCTGCATCCGAACCGGCCCGAGGGGATCAATGAACTGGCGAAGGCGCTGGAGGTTCTGGATCGAGGCTGAACCCGAACCCGCCTACACCAGAGCGATACGCCGCTAGTATCCCGCTTCCAGATCAACGACGTTGCGGAGCGGCTCATCGGTCCGATATCGCTGGATGTTGTCAATCAGCAGATCAACGAACCGGTCCATCCGTTTCGGGGATCTGCCTCCGGTGTGGGCAGTGATCATCACGTTCTCCATGTCCCACAACGGGCTGTCCGGCGGCAGCGGCTCCGGTAGCGTCACATCCAGGCCCGCACCGGCAATGTGACCACTCTTCA
>SKKR01000536.1 GCA_007123655.1 Thermomicrobiaceae bacterium | reverse complement strand
GGGATCTCCGATCCGGGCGTGGATCTCGTCCGGGCCGCAACGCGGGAGGGACACTCAGTCGTCGCCGTTCCGGGACCGTCGGCTGTGACGACGGCTGCCGCGCTTTCGGGCCTGGTTGACAGCGGCTTCATCTTTGCCGGCTACCCACCGAGAAAAAGCGGCGACCGCAGGCCGTACTTCATTCGATGGCTGCACCACGGTCTTCCTGTGGTGTTTTTCGAATCGCCTCACCGGGTCGTTGCCAGCCTTCGCGATCTGTGTGAGGTAGCGCCGGACGCCCGTGCCGCCGTCTGCCGTGAGCTGACGAAACTGCATGAGTCCGTCACGCGTGGCACGGTCCGCGAGATTGTGTCAGCACTGGCAGACCCGCCACCGCCAGGCGAGTACGCGATCGTCGTACAGGCGGCGGAGCGTGACAACGCCGACGACACGCCTGAACGGGAAGCGGAAGACCTGGCCCAACGGCTCCTGATGCAGGGCATGGCGGCTAGCGCGGTCGCTCGGGAAGTCTCCCGAACGTGCGGAATCAGACGCAATGATGCCTACGCGCTCGTGCAACGGTTGAAGGATGAGTCCGAGGGAGATTTCGGGGAATAAAAAAGCCGACCCCGACGAGCCTTCCGGACATCGATGCACTTCCACGATCTCTTATCGTCGAGCAACGTACCGGCCTTCACCGTACCGCCACTCGCGACAGTATTTTCGTAACCAGCGGAACAGTTTCCCGTTCATCTGGCTGGTCAGGCTCTTCACACCTGACCGGAACTACCTCCGTGACGGTCGTCAGTTTCGGTAGTGCACCGACCCGTGGTCAACTCCTCGGGATCGGACTAGTATAGTAACTCGAATTGGCCAGATTGTCAAGGCGTGTGTAGGGGCTCTTCGCCCGGGTCCGAGTCCTCGGTTCCGGAGTGATAGCTACCGGTTTCAGACGCCGGTCCCGATTCGGTGTCTTCCTCGGATGCGGCGGAGGCATATGCGCCGGCGAAGGCCGCCCCGAGTCCCGCGCCGATCGCGATCCCGATCGCGAGATTATCCAGGGCAACGCCGAAGACGATGCCAAGGGAGATCCCCGTCGCCATACCCGCACTCGTCGCCCCTGTTTTCGAACTCAACTTCACGTACGCTCCACTACGTCATCGCGATCTTCTGTTTTCCGATCACTCGAACATGATAACGCCGCGGGCAACCTGGCCGGCGACCATCGCGTCGAACGCGTCGTTGACCTGATCGAGCCTGAAGCGCCTGGAGATAAGCTGATCGATCTTCAATCTCCCGGTGAGGTACATGTCGATGTAACGCGGCACATCGCGGTGCGGCTGAACCGCGCCGTAGAAGCACCCCTTGATTGCCTTGCCGGAGCGCATCAGTTCGTCCAGCGGGAAGCTGACCTCTTCGTTGGCGGCTCCGAGTCCGACGACCACGGCGGTGCCTCCTCGCCTGGCCGCGTCGTAGGCCTGCTTGATTGTCTCCGGGCGTCCGATCACTTCGAACACGTAATCGGCGCCGCGCCCGTGCGTCAGGTCTCTGATCGCCTGGACGGGGTCCGTATCGGCCGCATTAATCATGTGGGTGGCGCCGAATTGCTGCGCCATCTCCAGCTTGCGTTCGACGAGGTCGATCGCGATGACCCGGGATGCGCCGCTCAGTGCGGCTCCCTGCACCACGTTCATACCAACCCCCCCGACGCCGATTACGGCCACGTTGGATCCCGGCTGAACGCCTGCTGTTTTGGTAACGGCCCCGAGACCCGTTGTCACCCCGCATGCCAGGAGGGCGGCTGATTCGACAGGCATCTCATCCGGCACCGGCACCAGGTTACTCGCGTTCACGTTGACGTATTCGGCGAACGATCCCACGCCAAGCAGTTGCGTCAAACGCTGGCTGTTCTGGGTGAAACGAGGATGATCCGGGAGTACGGCTGTGCACAGGTAGTCCTCCCCGGCGTGGCAGTAGTGGCAGGTGCCACATTTGGATCCGAACATGATGACAACCCGGTCGCCGGGCTTGACGGATGTGACCTCGGGGGCGACCGCGTCGACAATCCCCGCGCCTTCGTGACCCAGCACCATCGGCGGCTGAAACGCCGTTTCGCGGTTGATGTGGTGCAGGTCCGAATGGCACACGCCACTGGCGAGTACCCGGACGCGGGCTTCACCGGATTCCAGGTCGGCCAGGTCGATCTCCTCGACTTTCAGGCGCGAGTGTCGCTCCCAGAGGACGGCTGCTTTCATGGGGGTGCTCCTTCGCTGTCAACCGGTGAAGTACGGGTTTTGAACGTTCACAGTTTCCCGGAGATGCCTTGCATTGTCCAGCGAGGAAATTGAGACGGGTCCTGAGCATGCAGACGGGCGACCGGTGAAGGTCGCCCGCAAGGCTTGGCTATGTGGATTCGAACCGGGACTAACTCACCAGGAGCTGCATCGGATTCTGCAGGAGCCGTTTGACCTCCTGAAGGAATTCGGCGGCAATGACGCCGTCCGCAACCCGGTGATCGGCTGAGATCGTTGCCTTCATGATGTCCTTTGGCACGAACGTCTCGCGCTCGTCGTCCCAGACCGGCTGTTTGGTCGCGGTGCCGAGTGCCAGGATGCCCGCCTGCGGCGGGTTGATGATGGCCAGGAAACTGTCAACGTCGAACATCCCGAGATTGGTCGTTGTGAACGTGCCGCCCTGATACTCCTCGGGTAGCAGGCCGCCTTCGCGAGAACGCTTCGCCAGGTCTTTCGTCATCGAGGCGATCTTTCCGAGCGGCTTGTTATCCGTGTCGGGGATGAACGGGCTCACCAGTCCGCCTTCGACGGCGATGGCGATATTGATGTCGATGCGCTTGTAGAACTTGACCTGATCCCCGGCATAGCTCGCGTTCAGCTGCGGGAATTTGCGCAAGGCGAGCGCGGTCGCCTTGACAACGAGATCATTGACGGACACGCTCTGCGCCTCGTCTTCCACCTCGGCATTGATCTGTTTACGGAGTTGCAGCGCCTTGCCCATGTCGATTGCGTTCGACACGTAGAAGTGGGGTTGCTGGGTGAAGCTCTCCGTCATGCGTTTGGCGATC
>SKKR01000038.1 GCA_007123655.1 Thermomicrobiaceae bacterium | reverse complement strand
GTGTGGCCACTGTCGCCGGATGACTCCACGGGTTCGTTCGTCGATTCGCTGTCAGGAGTTTGGCCCATGCGTGTTCATCCCGCGTGCCCTGGTGGTTCCAGCTTCGGCATACTACCATGATCGTCGTTCGGCGACGTACGGTTAAGTGCACGCCAGTTTGCCGAGTCCGGCGGGTTTGGTCATTGTGTACTGTAAACCAGACCAATCGCTGAATTTCCTGCCAGGAAGTCCAACAAATGTCAGAGACGGCTGACCTACGCCCTGGAGAAACCGATTCCGGCCCTTCATCCCCTGCGGCGGGGGATCGGGTTCCGCGCCAAGGGTGGGGATTTTTCCATATCGCTTTGGTCGCTGTCGTCTTGCTGGCGATAACGTTGCGCCTGTGGTCGATAGATTTCGGCCTTCCGATGGTGACTCACCCCGATGAATCGCCAATTCTCACTCCGGCGGAACGAATGGTCAGCGAGGGTCACCTTAATCCTGAATGGTTTCGTTACCCCGGACTCATAATCTACTTGCAGGCGGCTGTCATCCTTCTGGTGAATGGGATAGATTCAATTGTCGGACTGTCCAACGAACACCTTGTTTCCTGGTATTTCATAGGCGGGCGGCTTGTCGTTGCTTTGTTTGGCGTCGCAACAGTCCTGTTGGTTGGTCTACTGGGACGGCGACTCGTCCCGAAGTACGGTGCTATGGTCGGGATCCTGGCGTCCCTGTCGCTGGCCGTTTCGCAACTACACGTTCATGAATCTCTCTACCTCAATCCGAATGCGCCAACGGCGTTCTTCGCAGCGCTAGCACTTTGGTTCTCTCTGGACGCAGTTGAGGACAGATCGCACCGATCATGGGCGCTCGCCGGCGTGGCGGTGGGATTGACAGCAGCAAGCAAATACAACGGTGCGCTGGTGGCGATCGTTCCGGCTACTGCCCTCTTGTTTGTTGCCTATCCACCGAGGACATGGCGTTCCGCCGCAGGAGTGAAAATTCTCGGCATTGCGGCACAGATGTCAGTCCTGGCGGTTATCGCTTTCCTGCTTTTCAACCCCTATGCGGTGATCACTCCCCACGAGTTCCTCTCATCGGAAGATGGTATCGTCGCGGAGATCGAGCACTACCGAGAAGGACATGAAGGCGCGGAAGGGGATGATACCTGGCGCTGGTACCTTGGCGAGTTGTGGTGCACCGGGTTCGGACCGACGATCTTCCCGGTCATTGTCATTGGAATCCTTCTGACGCTGTTCCAATGGAGAACGACTTCCCTCAGCCTTTTGCCGATGTTAACGTTTGTATTGGCATACTACGTCTTGATCAGTGGCTATCCTGTTCGATTTGCACGGCAGCTCCTGCCGATTTTGCCGTTTCTCGTATTGCTTGGCGCCTGGTGGCTGCCGCGCGTGGTTGATATGCTCGGCCCTCGCTGGAGAGTTCAACACTTGGCAGTCGGCCTCACTGCGCTCGTCATTTTCCTGGTTCCCACCATCCAGTCAGCGGAGCTAGTTCGTGACCTCGGACGCACAGACTCTCGTTATCCGGCCCTTGAGTGGTCACGGCAAGAATTGCCAACCGATTCGATGATTGCCCACGAGAATTACACCCCACCGTTAGGTGACGCAGGCTTTCGCGCGATTCTGGTTTGGTCAGCGTTCGATCAGCCCGCTCACTGGTACACCGCTAATTCGATCGATTACATCATGGTGTCGTCGTATGTGTATCAGCGGTATCTGGATCAACCGGACCGATATCCAGAGCAGGCCGAGTTCTATGAGGACCTGCTGGCCCAAGACCCGATTGTGGGGTTTGGCAGCGGTGGACGGCATGGGGGGCCTGAGATCTTTGTTTACAACACCGATGACGTTCTCGAACTGTTTGCCAGCCAAGATCCCGAATGAAGCGTCTTGGCAAGGGTGATTCACGGTAGATTGGTCTGGCTGCTTTCCGGATCGGCACGATCTTCCGTCGCGAGGAGGGGTCGCTGGGTCCTACAGCACGCTTCCACGCGAGTATCGTGAGCAGCGATCGAGTTAACTGAAGGGCGTCGAACATCAGACCGGGCCGCGTCACACGCGAGACGCGGCCCGGGGTAGCCGTCTGGTGTTCGTCAGGTGCCCTGACGATGGGGTCAATCATCTATCAGGGCACCATTCGTCGTGCATGTCACGATCAATCCCGTCCTTGATCGGGATCGCTATCCTCCATCTCTTAGATTGATCCGCTCCAGAATGTCCTTCTGCGCCTCGAGCTCAGCTCGGGTCGAGCCTGGATCGAGCCGGACGTTCTCCGCTGTCTCCACAGCTTCGAAGAACGGAGTGTCCGCGATCCCGTTTCCAGTCGTATCGATGAGCTCGTCGTAACCCACCGCGCCGTTGGCGAAGTTGAGCCACGCGGCCAGTAGTTGGACGTCGAAAAGGATTCGCATGTCTCCACCGTGTCCTCTGGGGGACAGAACGTCGAACGCGAGATCGACGGCGGACGCATCCACCTCGCCGTGGAACACCTGGCTCATGAACCCGGTGATCTCCAAATAGCAGAGCAGGGTCGGTTCGTCGAAGTCGGTTCGACCCCGGAAGCTGAACTGGTGTGACCAGTAGCCCTGAGACCGCGCTTGATCAGCGTCGCCCACGATGATCACCGCGATCTCGTCGGGCTCACTGACGCCACCGTCGTCGTCGGTCGCCGAGAATGTCACCAGGTAGTGACATGCGTCGCCGAAGGTATGCGTTTGCTCGTCGGTGATGTCGCGCGGATTGATATCGGGGCTCGGGAACGGGTCCGGATTCGGCGGGTTGACCAGGTACGTCTCGGTACTCGTGTTGCCGTCTCCCCAGTCCCAGATCAGATGCAGGTCGTCACTTCCCGGATCCGTCGCGTACCCGGTGAAGTCGGTGGGCTCGCCGACCTGATTGAGAATCGCATCGACGCCATTTGCGTCGATTGCGCCGGTCCGATCGATTTCGACCTCCGGCGGGACGTTCAGGATAACGACTTCGATCGTCTCACAGGTAGTTGCAAACTTGGTGCTGCCGCACACCTCAACGGTGAATGATCCGGTTGGCGGTTCGCCTGACTGGCTCGTGT
>SKKR01000290.1 GCA_007123655.1 Thermomicrobiaceae bacterium | reverse complement strand
GACACGCTCAAGTCCGTGATGAGGCGAAATAACCCACCGCAAACAATAGCCAACTTCGACTCGGCGTCAGCCATGCTGCGCGCCAACGCCCTCTACCTTCGAGGGAAGGAGTTCACCGGCGTCGGTTTCATGCCCAGATCGATTCGCCCGCTCGGACATGTCGTCAACCGGCTACCGGAGTCCGTCAAAGAGCAGATGTACATCTGGAGCGGCTATTCGGAGGCGATTCCTGGCGAGAAGATGGGCGAAGTTGATATCGAAGACATCACCGACTGGGCGGTCAGTGAGTATCCGGCGAGACAGTACCCGGCCGTCATGATCGGATCGTCGAACGGGGCTGCTGTCCACCTGAATGCGGCGCTGGGGATCCCGTGGCTACCGCAAACGTTTCTGATTCCCGTGCGTCAGGCCGAGGTGCACCCGGACGACACGATCCACGGCATGAACGCTGGTCGGAAGCCCGCAGAGCGGCTCCTGGCTGCCAATCCCGATATCCAGCTCCACCACATGCACGACGCGAATCAGGACCGCCTGATGTTGGGCAAGATGGGGTATTTCCGGGTGAAAAAGCTTCGTCTCGGTCGGAACTACGAGCGGTTCCTGGAAGAGAATCTTGAACCCGGCGGAACGATCATCATCAACGAGTGCCATCGAACGTGGCCATCGACGAGACTCGGCGATCGACACGTGTTCCAGCACGGCGCCCTGGGCGGTGCGACTGAAGACGAGTTTCACCACGGCAGTGAGCGTGTGGAAGAGTATCTGGCCCGCTACGACTCTCACCGACGCCGGTGGGATTCGCCCGAGATCAACGAGGAAACGCCGGAAGCCGAATGGGGGTTCGAATCCGCGCTCAGAGAGGATATCGAGCGGTTCGCTCAAGAACGGGGCTTCAGGATACGCCGTCTGGTGTATACGGAGCCGGAACACCTCAGTCCGCTCGTCGCCGATCTCTATCGCTGGTGGTACCGGCAGCGACAGCTTCAGCCCAATCGACTGCTGGTCGAGTCGTTCATCCTGCTGGAACCTTACTGGGCGCTCCGGACCGGCTCCGTCCCCTTCTGGATGAAGTTCAACATGGAGCCTTCTCTCCAGTGGATCGAACAGTATCTTCGCGAAGCGGACCCGTACGACTTCATTCACCTGATGCTGTTCTCGCACGGAGTGGAAGCGGTCGGTCTACCGTCAATCGAAGACTGGCGCCGTGTCTTCACCTACGCGGCAAAAGAAGGTCGGTTCGCGGGCGTGGACGAAACAGTGTTTCCGCGGGATTTCGCCGCGTTCGTTCGCTACCAGACAGACCTGATGGACATTCCGGCACGGTATCCGCTTCCCGGCTACATGACACTCGACCAGTTTGACCGCTTCTTTCACGACTATGGAAATCGGTACCTGGTCGACTGGCACGAGCACGAAGCAATCCCTGTGTCACCCTCCGCCATAGCTGGAGATTGAACGGAGCACTTCCTGCGTGAAGGGCGGAACACCCGCCGGGAAGAACTGTTCCGACTCGCGGAAGAAAGCAGTTTCTTGATCGAACGCGACCTCCTGGAGGTACTGGATGAACCCGCTGAACGTGAGGAAGCTCAAACCGTGTGCACTTTCGCTCGGAGCGACGCTTGGAATGGTGTTACTCGGCAATAAGATGCTGGACCGGCGGCGGGAAGCAGATCTCTCCGGTCAGGTTGTTCTGATCACGGGCGGCACCAGCGGGCTGGGGTATTTGCTCTCACGCGAGTTCGCCCGGGAGGGCTGCCGGATTGTTACCTGCGCAAGGGACACTGACGAGCTTGGACTGATCAGGCGAGAACTGGAGTCAACCGGTGCGGAGTTGTTGGCAGTTCAGTGCGATGTTGCCGAACGGAACCAGGTCGATCAGCTGGTCGCACGAGCGACCAACCACTTCGGGCGGGTCGACGTCCTGGTCAATAACGCGGGGCTCATACAGGTGGGGCCGGCAATGGTGATGTCTCAGAAGGACTATGAAGACGCGATGAACGTAATGCTCTGGGGCACCATCTATCCGACACTCGCAGTTCTTCCACAGATGTCCGCGCGGCGGAGCGGGAGAATCGTGAACATTACCTCGATCGGAGGTAAGGTTAGCGTTCCGCATCTCCTGCCCTACACGACCGCGAAGTTTGCCCAGACTGGCTTTTCCGAGGGACTTCGCGCGGAACTCAAGAATGAAGGCATTTCCGTGACCACCATCGTTCCGGGACTGATGCGCACCGGCTCCTACTTCAACGCGGAGTTCAAGGGAGACGAAGTCGCTGAGTACACACTCTTCAGCGTAGCGTCTTCGCTTCCGCTCATCACGATGGACGCCCAGAGGGCTGCGAAGCAGATCGTGCAGGCGACGAAGCGGGGCGATGCCGAACGGATCCTCTCCGTGCCAGCCAACCTGCTGGCCCGGCTGCACGGAATGGTCCCCGGTCTGACGAGCGAGGTCATGGGTGTTGCGGACCGGCTTCTCCTTCCCGATCACGCCGGCGATGCAGACACCCGGACGGCAGGTCGCGACATCGACGAGCAGGTGGAATCAGACGCCCATCACGTCGCGACGACGCTGGGTCGAACGGCGGCGGATCGTTTCCAGCCGGCGGAGAACATTCCTGAGACCGGCGAGTCGATCATCGACCCGCGAGACACGCGACGCCGATTAGATCTTCGTCGCGCACATGAAGCAGTGGCCGCGAGGGTCACGACCACTGCTTCGAACGAGAACCGACTTCGACCGTGGAGCCTTCGTTGCCGCACCAGACCGGTCACTTCGGTCCGGTGTCGAGCCTACTGGTTGTGTCCACGGGGCAGGTCCTGACCGACCGGCGAGTTCGCATTCTCAACGCAGAACGACGCGCCTGGCTGGAACGTTCCCGGTTCCGGTCCGTGCTGGTGAATTCCCGAGGCACCCGGCATGGCCGCGCCTCCCTGCTCGCCGACTGACTTACCGGCACCGGCCGGTGGCCACTCGACACCACCGCCAACAACGTAGTCACCTACGATGTGCTGCCCGTGGTTTTCCCATATGCCGCCACCGAAGTCCGAGCACGTCGGGCCCGACGCCCCGGCGGGAGT
>SKKR01000414.1 GCA_007123655.1 Thermomicrobiaceae bacterium | reverse complement strand
CATCGGCGCCGCCGGAGGACCACCGACCGAGGTCGACTGGGATCCAGAAGTTAGCTACCTGAACGATGAAGACGTATCCGGGTTCGATGCCCAGGGTCGCGACCACGCCCGGTACCGGTTGTCGGAAGACTTCACGCTGGCGGCGAACCCGGAACAGATCATCGGTGTGCCGCTTGACGGAACGCTTCAGCTCACCGGCTCGGTCACCAAGTCGGCCGTGACCAGCGATGACGTCAGGCTCGTTGTGGAGCTCAATGACAATCCGATTATCACCGAGTCCATCGCAGCCGGTGATACTGGTTCGATCAACCTCAATCAGACATTCACCGTCCAGGAAGACGACGAGATCCGGGTTCGCCTCGGAGGTGACTCCCGGGTGGACTTTGCCGCGCTCGACTGGGATGTCGATCTCGTCTACACGCAGGCGTTCGATGAGGACGGGAACGACCTCACGATCCACGCAAATACCGACATCCCGGAACTTGGCGTCAACGAAGGAGACCCGATCTTCTCCCTGAACGTTCCGGTGGCGGGTGACACCTACCCGCTGGAGGCCCGCTCCACCATCACCGGGGTCTGGGAAGCGCCGGAAGACGGCGAACTCGTGGTCAGCGGGAGCGCCAGCTTCAGTGACGACGGCTTGTTCGATCAGGTCGAGTCGCTGGAAGACGTTCTGGATCTCCTGCAGGAGTTGATGCGACCGGTGACGGTGACCATCAAGACACTCAACGACGATGGGACGCAAGGCGAACTTGTACAGAAAGAGCAGTTCACTCCGACGCCGATTATTATTGGCGATTCGATCGTCTTCCCATCAGGCGGTGTGAGCTTTGACGGGTTCGATGTCGAGGAAGGCGACCGCTTCGAGTTCGCCTTCGCAACTCCAAACTGGCCCGTTGCACGTGTGATTGATGACGCCGAGATCTCCGGTGAACTGCGAACCGAGCGGGTCGACGGCGAAGGAAATCAGATCGTTGAGCCGGTCAGCTTCGATGCCGCAATCCACAACACGCATCCGCCATCTGTCTTCTCGGGGCACCACCGTGGCTGGTCTCTTGCCGGGTACGACAGTGCCGGAGATCGCGCGTTCCAGCCATTGAACGAAGACGAACTGACGCTGCCGCCCTTTATCGAAGAAGAGATGTCTGAGAGCGACCTGAGCGACCTGGACATCGAAGACTGGGGCGCCGATGAACTTGAGGACTTCCAGATCGGCGAAGACGAGCGGGACGACCTCGAGTTCGGCGACAACCCGTACGAGTACTCAGACGAGTTCAACGAAGTCTTCGACGCGCTGGATGACCAGACCGCGTATATCTTCTATCCGGACATGGACGAGCGCCGCTGGCAGGGACCGGACCCGCAGGTCTGGGCCGATATCGGTTCGCATGGATCCGCCCGGCTTGGCTCAGCCAGCGACCTGGTGAGTGATCCTGACGCACTGCAGGAGTTCCTCACCGGATCCGTTCGGGCACCGATCAAGTTCGGCTACGACATCCGCATGTCGATCGGCGGGGAAGTGCTTGGAGGCATGCTGCCCGCGGGTATCGCACCGGGCGGTGGATTCGGGGTGAACTGGGGCGGCGCAATCGTCGACTACATCGACCTGAACGGAGACGGGTTCCCGGACATCGTCAGCCCGGGCGGGGTTCAGTACACCAACCCGGACGGGAGTCTGGGTCAGCGCATCAACCCCGAGAATCTCCACTCGATCCGTGATGGGTTCAACATGGGCTTCAATATCGGGATGAGCGCGAACCCGGTGAAAGCTACGAGCGACTCCGGCGGGAAGACCGATGGCCAGGGCCGCCGGGGTGACACGAGCACCGGCAATGGTTCGTCCCAGCAGTCCGGCAGCGGTCAGACACAGGCGAATGGAACCACGCAACAAACCGGCGGCAACGGAGGCGGCGAGGCTTCCGGGAAATCGAAGAGCAAGGGCGAAAGTGCAGACGGCACAAGCATCGAGTTTGGCTTCAGCCTGGGCCTGAGCGCCGGCATGTCCGACGTGGATCACGATCTGGTCGATATGAACGGCGACGGCCTGCCGGACGCGGTCTTCGAATCCGGCGACGATCTGATGGTTGCAATCAACCTGGGATACCGGTTCGCGGATCCGGTGAGCTGGGGATCGCTCCATCCGCTGAATCTCGGTCGGGGAGCAAGCGCCGGACTCGATGGCGGCCTCACCGCCAGCTTCAATACGGGCGAATACGCGTTCGCGGGCGGGATGAACACCACCATCACCCAGACCGAATCAGCCTGTGAGCTGATCACCCCGAGCATCAGTCCGATCGGCTTCGAGTGCGGTGATGAGACGATCGAACTGGTCGACGTCAACGGCAGCGGCCGGCCGGATATGCTCCGCGAAACGAGCGAGGGCGACCAGCGTGTGTTCACCGTGGCAATCAATACCGGCCGCGGGTTCACCGAAGAGGTTTCCTGGGGCGCCCTGCCTGATAGCTTTGACGGCTTCAACGGCGGTTCGAGCGTTGGTGTCGGCGGGTACTTCACCATCGGCATTGGCCCGCTCTGTCTCAAGGCGTGCTATCTGATCATCAATCCCGGCGCCGGAGCGTCGCAGAGCATGAGCCGCACCGCTGACACGCTGATGGATATGTACGGTGACGGCTTCCCGGACGCGGTGGTCAGTGACAGCCGGTCGGATCTCCGTGTGGCGCGCAACCGGACGGATGACACGAACCTGCTGGCCAGCATCCAGCGGCCACTCGGTGCAACGATCGACCTGACCTACGAGCGTTACGGAAACACGCTCGATCGCGGGTCGTCCCAGTGGGCCCTGGCAAGCGCGACACTTGACCCTGGTGCCCCCGCTGACCCGAGCGAGATCCAGCGGACTCGCTTCCAGTATCAGGGCGCCATCCACGACGTGCTCGAGCGACAGTTCTACGGCTACCACACCGTGATCGAACAGCACCTCGATGCCGGCGGGAATGTCGCACGCACGATCACCCGAAACTACCTGAACGACAACTTCTACGAACGGGGACTGCTCACCCGGGAAGCGATCGCGGATAGCGGCGGTACAGTGTTCGAAGAGGCCGAGCAGACCTGGATGGT
>SKKR01000187.1 GCA_007123655.1 Thermomicrobiaceae bacterium | reverse complement strand
TATAGGGAAACGCTTCTTCCGTCGGCAACACTGGAACCAGCGCTCGCTCGGCCAGTGCGCCATGACCGATGTCCCGCCGGCTTGGCCCGCGCATGAAGCGAGCTTCGCCGACGCTGTAGGGCGGGAAGTTGTAGTGGTGCATGTACCGCTTGGAGTCTTCCAGCCCCAGCCCATCGATCATCTGCTCTTCGCTGGACGTACCCAGCGTCGCGATCGTGACCACCTGCGTCTGCCCCCGGGTGAAGATCGCCGAGCCGTGCGTTCGCGGCAAGTAGCTAACCTCGCCCCAGATCTCCCGAATCGCTTCCGGGCCACGGCCGTCCGGACGTTCTCCCGAGTCGAGGATTTCCCGCCGAACCATCCCCTTCACCAACGACTGATACACATCGGACACCTCGCGTGAACTGGGGAGCGACGCGACCTGTGCCTCGCTCATCGATGCAGGATCCGGCGTGCAGAAGTGCTCGATGACCTCGTTTTTCAGGGCCGCCGTGGCTTCGATCCGCTCTTCCTTGTCCGGGTGGAACAGGGCCGTGCGAAGCTTCTCGCCGAGAAACGTCTCGATCTGCTCGATCAGTTCGGTATTCTTCTCCGGCGGGGTGAACTCCCGCTTTGGCTTGCCAACTTCCCGCTGAAGTTCTTCAATCAGTGCTACGATCCGCTTGATTTCATCGTGGCCGGCCATGACGGCTTCGATCATCCGCTCCTCGCCGATCTGGCTAGCCTCTCCCTCGACCATCATGACCGCGTCCGAAGTTCCGGCAACGACCATGTTGAGTGTGCTTTGTTCAAGGTCGGTGGAAGTCGGATTGATCACGAGATTTCCATCGACGTCCCCAACCCGGACGGCCGCAACAGGCCCATCCCAGGGAATATCGGAGATCGTCAGCGCCGCGGATGCTCCGACGATGGACAGAATATCCGGATCGTTCTGCTGATCCGCGGACATCACCGTCGTTATCAACTGAATCTCCGACCGCCAGCCATCTGGAAACAGCGGGCGAATCGGCCGGTCAGTCAATCGTGCGGTCAGAATGGCTTTCTCTGACGGTCGCCCCTCACGCTTGATGAAGCCACCCGGGATCTTGCCGGCGGCATACATCTTTTCTTCGTAATCAACGGTTAGGGGCAGGAAATCGACACCAGGCCGCGGTTCCTTGGAACCGACGGCGGTCGACAGCACGACCGTATCGCCGTAGCGCACCGTCACCGCGCCGTCGGCGAGGCCGGCAATCCGGCCGTGCTCGATCGTGAGCGTCCTGCCGTTGATTTCCATCGTTTTCTCGGTAATGATCGGTGGCATATGGTTCCTCCCATGATGCTAATTGGTGAACCGCCTTGGATTCACCTGCTCAGACGTTTCGTTCGGATGAGATCCGGTATGGGAGGGGTTAGGAACTGGCGTTCGGCGACAACGCTCGAAGGGAAACATGGTCATCGCCGGACTCCAATACCTAACACCTCGCCATCCAACCGGATTCGTGTGGCGGCTAATGCCCCGCTATACCGGGCCGTTTCCGAGCCCCGGACATGACAACGGCCCAGACGTTCAAGTCCCGGGCCGCTCCAAGAGGCATGTCAGCAACAGAAACTTTGAAATCGGTATTTACCCGCGGGAACGGGAAGTCTCGGCTCGTCATAGGTACGACTTCAACAACTAGCGGCGGAGGCCAAGTCGCGTGATTGTCTCCCGGTACCGTTCGATGTCCTTCTTGCTCAGATAGCTCAGCAGACGGCGACGGCGACCGACCAGCTTCAGCAACCCGCGACGGGAATGATTGTCGTGCGGGTGCTCTCGCAAGTGCTGGACCTGATTGTTGATGCGCTCCGTCAGCAACGCAATCTGCACTTCCGGAGACCCAGTGTCCGTCTCGTGGGTCTGGAAATCGCTGACAATATCCTGTTTCTGCACCTTATGCAACGCCATTTATCCGGCGCCTCCCTCTTTCTCCCGCGAGCAAACGACATCCAAATACGCAACAATTATAGCATCTCGTCACGACGCCTACAATCGCGAGGTATCTCATTGGATACCGCTGATTCGGCTGCATCTCGGCAATGTTATCGCCACATGCGCGACTCAGGCTACCGCTTCTTGACGTGCGACGCTGACGGTGCCAGTTCCTCGCTGCATCGCAACCATTCCAGTTCGAGTGATCTCCTTGATCCCGTACGGCCGGATCAGCGCGATCAGGGACTCGATTTTGTCCGATGGTCCCGTCACCTCGATCACCAGCGAATCCGGCGATGCATCCACGATCCTGGCCCGATAGACCTCGGAGACCAGGCGCATGATGTCTCCCCGGGTTCGCTCACTCGCTGCGATCTTGATCAGGGCGAGTTCACGATGGATGAGGTTTTCTCCCGTCACATTGGTGACCTTGATGACCTCGAGCTGTTTGTACAGTTGCTTGGTCAACTGCTCTACGGTCCGGTCGTCACCACGGACGACCAGGGTAATTCGGGATTGATCACTCGTCTCGCAGCGCCCGACGGCAATACTGTCCACATTGAAACCCCGCTGGCGAAACAGACTCATGATCCGGTTCATGACGCCGGGCTGATCCTCGACCAGCACGACAAGTGTGTGACTGCGCATCGATCTACCACTCCGTTTCGTGCTGTTCGATAATCTCGCGGAACGACCCGCCAGATGGAATCATCGGGTAAACGTTCTCCTCCTGGTTGACCACGAATTCGATCAACACCGGCCCCTGGACCGATTGCGCCCAGCGGATGACATCCTCGACTTCGTTCGGCTTGGCGACCCGACGAGACGCCATCCCGTACGCCTGGCCGAGCATGACATAGTCGGGGCTGGTGATCGGTGTTTCCGAATAGTTCCGATCGTGGAACAACTGCTGCCACTGTCGCACCATGCCCAGGTAGCCGTTGTTGATGATCGCGATCTTCACATTCAGGTTGTGCTGGACAATGGTTGCGAACTCGAACAGAGTCATCTGCACGCCGCCGTCGCCAACGATCGCCCAGACCTCACGGTCCGGCATGCCGAACGCCGCGCCCATTGCGGAAGGGACACCGTAGCCCATCGTGCCCAGACCGCCAGAGGAAAGCCACTGGTT
>SKKR01000116.1 GCA_007123655.1 Thermomicrobiaceae bacterium | reverse complement strand
TCCGGACAGACAAAACCCCCGGGGCGAATGCCCAGGGGTTCGTCCGTGCACCGGTTGGAGAATACGTCAGGCGACGCGGGCTGGCTTGGTCAGCGTGCGCAGGCATCGAGTGCAGATGTTCACGCGACGCGGTTGCCCGTTCTCGTGGATCGTCGTGCGCTGAATATTCGCCCGGAACATCCGGTTCGTCTTCTTGTTGGAGTGGCTCACGTTATGGCCGAAACCCGGACCTTTGCCACAAACTTCGCATTTTCCGGCCACAGCGGCCCCCTTTACGTTCAGTCCAGTTATCGTCTATGATTGCGCATCAACTGCGCGACGCGGGGTACGGTTCGTTCCCGCAAAGAGGAAGAATAGCACAGCGCTCGCGAATCATCCACCTCGGGACTCTCTGGCATGCCGCGTGCACAACTTCCTCATAGATACCCTGGTTTAACATCGTGATAATGCCGCTGGATGGCGCATCATGATTGAATCAGGGTGAGTGGTGGAATGGATTTCGGCCGAAACATGAGTGGGGACTGGTGATTTGTCCGATAGCAGAGTACGTGATGAGACGTCTGTATACGTCGGAGCGGAGATCAGGCCCGGTCCCTGGGATGCTGACACCTTTGCCTCCGCGTTCCGGGTTATGGTCCGGCAGTTCGAGCCGGCGGTCGCATCGATCAACGCGCTGAACGTCTTCCCCGTGCCGGACGGCGACACCGGCACGAACATGCATCTGACGCTTCAGGCGGCCATTCAGGAGCTTTCCAGTCATCACGACGAAAAGCCGGCACGTGTTGATGAACTTGTCCGGCTGATCACACGCGGCGCCCTCATGGGTGCACGCGGCAACTCCGGCGTGATTCTGTATCAGATCATCGCCGGTATGGCCGCAGGACTTGAGGACCATGAGGTACTCGACGTAAGCGGGCTGGTTCGCGGGTTCGAGTACGCCGCGGACATGGCATACCGTGCCGTCAACAACCCGGTCGAAGGCACCATGCTCTCGGTCATTCGCGCCGTCAGCGACGCGTGTCATGATCTGAGTTCAGACAGCACGTTGACGGACGCGCTGGAAACCGCTCGCGACTCCGCGGCGGCCGCGCTGGAGCGCACCCCGGATCAGCTGCCGGTTCTGCGCCAGGCCGGCGTCGTAGACGCGGGCGGGCAGGGACTGGTCACAATGCTTACCTCGCTGGCGGCCTTCGCCACGGGCTCGGTCAGCAGCCAGCCGTCGGACTATGAGGCGCCGCACCCGGCGAGTTTCGCCTCCGAGATGCACTTCCTGGATCAGGCGGAGGTCATCCACGGCCTGGAGGAGTTCGGGTATTGCATCAACTTCGTCGTTTCCGGTGAGGACCTGGAGGGCAGGGGGATCCGCCAGACTCTGGACGCAATCGGCACATCCACGGTTATCGTTGGCGATGACACACTGATGAAGGTCCACACCCACTCGGAGCATCCGGGAACGATTCTTGAGGCCGCTCTCACGTTCGGGGAACTCCATGAGATCCGGATAGACAACATGAAGTCGCAGACGGAGCGGTTGCTCTCCGAACGCCACGCGACAGTCGAGCCGTACCACTTCGAACCGCCGAGCCCGGTGGAACTCACGATCGGGATCGTAGCGGTTGGCGCCGGCGACGGAGTGATCCAGGCGCTCAGAGGAATGGGAGCCCAGGCGATTGTGTCCGGCGGGGCATCGATGAACCCCAGTACTGGAGAAATTCGCGACGCGGTGGAGTCGCTTGATACCGGGGAAGTGATTATCCTGCCCAACGACAGCAACATTCTCGCCTCCGCCCGGCACGCCGCCAACATAAGCACGAAGGACGTTCGCGTCGTCCCGACCACGTCGATTCAGCAGGGGATCGCTGCTCTCGCCGCATTCAACTTCGAAGCCAACCTGGAAGAAAATCAGCGCACGATGACCGAAGCGGCCGAGTTTGTCAGGTCACTCGCTCTGACACGGGCCAGCCGGGATGTCGAGATCGACGGGATGCAGTTCAGAGCCGGGCAATTCATGGGCATGCTGGATGGCAAGCCGCGTGTCACCGGTGCGAACGCGCGTGAGGTGCTCTGCCAGCTGTTCGCGGTTGCCGGGGCGGACGATTTCGAACTTGCTACCGTGTTCGTTGGCGAGTCAGCAGACCGCGAGTTCGTGGATCAGATTGAAGAGCTCATCCAGGACCAGCATCCGGAACTCGAGTTTGAAGTCACTGATGGCGGTCAACCGCACTACGACCTTCTGATCTCGCTCGAGTAAGTAACGAAGGGGTTGTGGACGATGTCTAGAGTTGCGGTAGTGACAGACAGTACGGCCGATCTGCCTGCCGCGCTCACTGAAGGTCTCAACATCAGCGTTGTGCCGTTGAACGTTCGGATCGGGGGCCAATCATATGAGGATCGGGTCACCATCACTCCGGATGAGTTCATGCGGCAGTTGACTGCCGGCGAGGACTTTCCGTCAACATCACAGCCCTCCGTCGGTCGATTTGAGGCCGAGTTTTCCCGACTCGGACAGACCAGCGACGAGATCGTTTCGATTCACATTTCCTCCAAGCTGAGCGGAACCTACGACAGCGCCTGCATGGCCCGCGACCTCATCGGTGACAACCCGAAGGTCCACGTAATCGACTCCGGAACAACGTCAATGGGCCTCGGGCTCGCGGTCATGCATGCCGCGGAGCTTGCCCGCGATGGCGCGACGGTCGCCGAGCTCGAAGCTGCGGTCCAGAACATGCTTCGGCGGACACACGTGATCTTTCTGGTCGACACGCTCGAATATCTCCGGCGCGGAGGTCGTATTGGCCGTGCCGCGGAGGTCGTTGGCTCGATCCTCAAGCTCAAGCCCCTGTTACGGATTGAGGAGGGGATCGTTGTTCCTCACTCACGCACCCGGACCCGCGCCCGTGCAGTAACAGGCATGATCGACATTGTCGGCGAGATTCCCCGGATAGACGCCATTTCGCTTCTGTACACCGCCGGGTGCGATGATGTCGAAGATGTGGCCCGGCGTCTCGCTCCGCTCGCCCCGAATAATCACCTGATCAGGGCAGAGCTTTCCCCCGTACTGTCGGCACACATTGGACCAAAGGGACT
>SKKR01000234.1 GCA_007123655.1 Thermomicrobiaceae bacterium | reverse complement strand
TCAACCTTGGACATGGCATTCTGCCGGAGACACCCGTTGAAAACGTTCAGTTTGTGGCTGAGCGAGTACATGAACTCACTGATCGCGCAGCCGTACGATAGGCAAGCCAGAGGGAGAGACTGAGCATGGCGGACGAACGCGACCGGAAGCCGGAAGATGTTAATGAAGAGCAGGATTCGTCCGAAGGTGACGAAGAGAGCGTCACCGGCGCCCCGGTTTCGGACGAGGACGAGGATCCGAATCTTCTGGCAGACGATGAAGATGACGATGACGACGACATCCCGGACGATGACGACGAACCCGGTGAGGAAGACATCCCGGAGAGCGACGACGTCGTTGAGAAGTCGGCTTCGGTGGACGCCGAGCCAGATGATGGTTCCGAGACGGATGACGAACCCGAGCCGGATGCTGACGAAGACGAGACAGACGCCGACGAAGCACCGGCAGCCGCAACCAGGCGGGATACCGAGATAACCGAGCGAATCGGCGTGCTGCTCATGGCGTATGGCGGACCGGACAAGCTGGAAGACGTTCCTGACTATCTGCTGGATGTCCGCAGCGGCCGGCCAATGGAGCAGGAACTGATTGATGAGTTCGTGGACCGCTACGGGCAGATCGGTGGCCGGTCTCCGATCCTCGAGCTGACCCAGGCGCAAGCCAAGGGTGTCGAAAAAGCGCTGAACAACCGGAAGGCCAGAGAGAAGGGGATCGAATACAAGACGTATGTGGGCATGCGTCACTGGCATCCCTATATCCGCGATGTGGTCCCGCAGCTCGTTGAAGACGGGGTCGACAAGATCGTCGGTGTGGTGATGGCCCCGCACTACTCCAGCATGAGCGTCGGCAAGTACATGGACCAGCTGCACGAAGGCATTGAGAAGGCCGGCGCGACGATCCCCGTCTACGAGGTTCACAGCTGGAAAGATCAGCCGATGTTCGTCTCAGGCGTTTCATCACGGATCCGGGATGAGTTGCGGAAGTTCCCGGCCGACATCCGCAAGGATATCCCGGTGGTATTCACCGCGCACAGTTTACCGACCCGGATCCTGGAATGGGGCGATCCGTATCCGGATGAGCTGCGCATTTCCGTTGAACTGGTAGCAGACCGAGTGCGACAACGACACTGGCGGTTTGCCTACCAGAGCCAGGGCGCCTCCGCGGAGCCGTGGCTCGGCCCCACGGTTGAAGAGACGCTCGAAGATCTCGCGGCCGAAGGGTTCAAGCACGTGCTGATGGTTCCGTTCGGGTTCGTCTGCGACCACGTGGAGATCCTCTACGACGTTGATATCGAGCACAAGGATCATGCCGAGAAGCTTGGCATGGAGCTTCGTCGGATCAGATCGCTGAACGACGGCCCGATGCTGTGCCGGGCGGTGGCCGAAGCGGTTCGGAAAGCCCACGATCCGACCCACGTCGCGGAAGACGTTGAAGAAACCGAAGCGGCGGCTGTCGGGAACGGAGACTAGGCGGTGCACGAGCGCGACGATGTCGTAATCGTCGGCGGGGGCATCGCCGGGCTGGCGGCTGCCTGGCGGCTCCAGCAACTTCGCGAGGAACACGGCATCGACGTTCGAATCCGGCTTTTCGAGGCAAGTGACCGCCTGGGCGGCAAACTGCAGACCGAACACACGGACGGCCTTGTTCTGGAAGCCGGTCCGGACTCGTTTCTCTCCTACAAGCCGGCCGCGATTCAGCTTGCTCGAGAACTTGGCATCGAAGACCGGGTCATCGGTACTCGGGATACCGGTCACGGAACGTTCATCCTGCGAGATGGGCGGCTGGAACCGCTGCCGGAGGGCATCACGATGATGGTGCCGACGAAGCTCGGGCCGTTGCTGCGAAGCCGCCTGCTCACGACCCGGGGAAAGCTGCGCATGGCGGCGGAGTATCTGGTGCCGCCGGACGAAGACGACGGCGATGAGCCGATCGGCGCGTTCGTGCGGCGACGCCTGGGACGGGAAGCGTTCGAACACATGGCGCAACCGTTGCTCTCAGGGATCTTTGCAGGAGACGCGGACCAGCTCAGTCTGAATGCCACGTTTCCCAGGCTGCGGGACATCGAGCGCCAGCACGGAGGCCTGGTGCGCGGAATGCTGGCGCAGCGTCGGGAGTCGGCCGCGAATCCACCAGCGTCGCAGCCGAAACTGACTCCGTTTGCCTCGTTCCAGGACGGGATGGGATCGTTACCGGAGGCGATCGCCGAGCGCCTCTCCGGTGTTGACGTCCACACGGGAACCAGCGTGCGGGCGATTGTCCCGGGGCCAGACCGGCACGTTATCCATCTGTGCGATGGGGAGACAGTGGCCGCATCGCACGTTCTGCTGGCGACCCCGGCATACGAATCGGCCGATCTGCTGGCGCTGGCGGACGGAGAGCTTAGCGCGCTCCTGCGACGGATCCCGTATGTGTCGACAGCAACGGTCTCTCTTGCCTTCCGGGAGTCGGACATTCCCGGAGACCAAGTGGGTCGGGGGTTCGTGATCCCGCACGTCGAGAACCGGGAGCTGACGGCGGTGACCTGGTCTTCCAACAAGTTCCCCGGTCGGGCGCCGCAAGGCGTGGCGCTTCTCCGGGCATTCGTCGGACGTGCCGGTCGGGAGGCGATCGTAGCTTCTCCGGACGATGATCTTTTGCAGGTCGTTCGCACCGAACTCCGCGAGATCCTGGGAATCGAGGCCGCCCCGGAAGTCCACCGGGTCAATCGCTGGTGGCGGGCGATGCCGCAATATGTGGTTGGACACCTTGAGCGACTTAGCATAATTGATCAACGTATTGGGCGTCTCCCAGGCGTCCAGTTGCTCGGCGCCGCCTATCGCGGGGTGGGGATTCCGGATTGCATTGAAAGTGGAAACCTATCCGCGCAAACGGCCTTGGACCGAATTCTCGGAACATAACATAACCCGGTGTTTCGGGCGTAAATTTCGCGCAGAATCCCGAGCCAGTTCCGACTCAGGAGTTCGCGGCGGATACCGGCGCTGGCACGGGGAAAATGCAGGTCGCCCTGGTGCTCCATGTGCAGCTTGAGCCGCTCCGGCGACGGCCCGGTATAGCCGATCGACCAGGTGCCGCGGTTGATCTCGCGCAGGATG
>SKKR01000244.1 GCA_007123655.1 Thermomicrobiaceae bacterium | reverse complement strand
GCGATTAGCTTTCCGATTCGGGTTCCGCTTCCGCTTCAGCTTCGGCATCCGGGGCGAGCAACTGCTCTTCGCTTCGCCGCTGTCGCTGGCGCTGATCGAGCTTCTGCTTGCGCCGCTCCGCCTTCTTCCGACGGGGAGCCTCGGACGCCGCCTGCATCCGCTGCATGAATCGCTCGACCTGGCCAGCAGAGTCAACGATCCGCTGTTCACCAGTGAAAAACGGATGGCACTTCGGACAGAGTTCTATCCGGATCTCCGATTTTGTCGAGCGTGTCTGCCAGGTGTTCCCGCAGGCACACGAAACGGTTGCGTCCTGATACGTGGGATGGATTCCAGCTCTCATCTTGCTCCCCTGAACCAGTGTTCGGGCGCGCCGGCGTCAGGCGGACGCCTCCACCGGGTACACGCTAATCTGCTTCTTGTCACGCCGGACCGGCTCAAACTTCACGGATCCATCGACCAGCGAGAACAGCGTGAAGTCTTTCCCTATGCCGACATTGTTGCCAGGGCGAAACCGCGTGCCGGACTGGCGAACCAGAATCGACCCGGCGGTAACCACCTGACCATCGAATCGCTTGACACCACGACGCTTCGACCGACTGTCGCGGCCGTTGCGTGAACTGCCAACACCTTTCTTGTGAGCCATTGCGTTCCTCCTCCAGTTTGAGAAATCCGAGCGGTGATCAGGCGCTGACGATATCTTTGATCGTCAGTGTCGTCAGCTTCTGGCGGTGACCCTGCGTCTTGCGATAGCGCTTCTTCGGGCGCATCTTGAAAATCCGCAGTTTCTCGCCCTTGCCCTGCTGGTCGACGCTGGCGACGACTTTGGCGCCATCGACAACCGGACGTCCAACCGTGACATCCTTCCCGTCGGCCAGCATCAGGACTCGATCCAGCGTTACCTCGTCACCCGGTTCGGCTTCCAGACGCTCGACCGTGATGGAATCTCCGACCTGGACGCGGTACTGCTTGCCGCCAGTCTCTACAACAGCGTACACCTGATCTTCTCCCCGCGTCTTCCGCTTCAATAGACAACAAAAATACATGGGTCTCCGGACCCACGACCGTCTAGCTTACCAGAAGCCTGTGTGCCCGGTCAAACGTGGGGGTTTCCCCGCTTGACAGTCCGTTTGCAGGCCACGTAGAATTTTACAGGTGGCCAGATTTGCACAGATTTTCGCAGTTTTCCTTAGATTTTGCGAGAGGCTGGACAATCGGCTCCCACAACGTCGGGAGCGACTGCGAGCCACCAGGTTATCGTAACAGAACAGCCGACCGAACACACCGATCTGGCGAGAAGTGGGCTGCGTCCAGGTCACGCACGTTGTATCCGGAGGGCCACAGGGGATCGTGTTTCCGAGTAACGGCACGCTCCGCATTGGAACGCGCGGCAGCGCGCTGGCGCTGCGTCAGACGGAGCGCGTGGTTGAGTCCTTGCACCGGTTCTATCCCGATCTTGCCTGCGAGGTCACGGTAATCTCTACGGGAGGCGATCGCGATAAGTCCACATCACTTCAGGTAATCGGTGGACAGGGAATCTTTGCCAAAGAACTGCAGGCCGCGCTTCTCGACGAGGAGATCGACATCGCTGTCCACAGCGTCAAGGATCTGACATCCACGCTTCCGGACGGCCTTTTTCTCTGCACCGTCTTCGAGCGTGCCGACCCGCGGGACGTCGTGATCAGCAATGCGGGCTCGCTGGACACGCTGCCCGCCGGAAGCACGGTCGGCACCAGTTCGCGCCGGCGTCTGGCACTGGTCAATCGTCTTCGTCCTGATCTTAAGGTGACTGACCTCCGCGGCAACGTTGACACGCGGATTAGAAAGGCCACGGATGGACCGCTCGACGCGGCGATACTGGCGGCGGCTGGCGTTTCACGGATGGGCTGGGAAAACCAGATCCGGCAGTTTCTGGATGTCGAGCAGTTCGTTCCAGCCCCCGGACAGGGCGCGCTCGGCATCGAAGTATGCGAGCAGAACAACGCCGTTCGCGAGTTGCTGGAACCGCTTTACGAACCGGAAACGAGCCTGGCGATCGGCGCGGAGCGTCACTTTCTCCGCAGCGTCGGAGGTGGATGCACATCGCCCATCGGCGCATACGCCTCGATAACCGGCAATCACGCACGGTTCACCGGAATGCTGGCGACGGAGGATCTCACAGAGATGCGGATCGAGAGCCGGGATTGCTCGCCGGCCGATCTGCGCGACGTCGCGGCCGAAATGGCGAATGGCATGCTGCAGGATCTAGGTATTGAAGCGAGGTCGGTCCGATGACGTCACGACGAGGCCGTGTGATTCTGGCCGGCTATTCGCCGGATCTTCCGGATCTCGTCTGTGTTCGCGCGCTCGAACGGGCGCTGGCGTCTGGCCTGATCGTCGCCCCGCGGGATCTCCCGAAGGACCTTGGCAACCGTTCGACGATCTGGCTGGACCAGCATGAACCGATGAACAGCCACGATGAAATCTGGCAACAGGTCACCGAAACCTTGCGTCAAGGCCAAAACGTTCTTCGCTGGTTTCCGGAAACCCCACTCGCAACGGCCAGTGGACGGAAGGACGCGGACGCATTGCGGGACGCCGGGATTCCGATCGAACTGGTCCCCACGATTCCGATTGAGCTGACCGCCGCCACCTTCGCCGGTGTTCCGCTTCCGGAAACGCCTCGCGTGCTCGCGATGAGCGGGACCGGATCCGGAAGCGAGATAACGATTACTACTGACCCGGAGACATGCGACGATTCGGCCGCGACGCTGACGATTCAGCATCCCGGGACTCCACGGCAGTCAACAAACGGTTCACAGGTTCCCGCCGAAAGACGTGGCACTCTGCTAGGCGGCAACTGCGCGGAGCGCCGGCTACGGCCGAACTGGTTCGAGTCCCTTCCGCTCTTCGGTCAGCGAATCCTGGTTACTCGAACAATTGCCCAGGCGCCGGTGCTATCCCGGACGCTCAGAGAGCTCGGTGCCGAACCGGTGGAACTGCCAGCCATCGATATCATCCCTGACCCGTTTCCGGAGCAGACCCGCAAGGCGGTAGACGATCTCCCCGACTATGACTGGGTTGTCTTCACCAGCACAAACGGTGTCCAGGTATTC
>SKKR01000061.1 GCA_007123655.1 Thermomicrobiaceae bacterium | reverse complement strand
GTGCGGATAATTGCTCTTATGCGCATCGAAACATCCGACCGCCCCTGTGCCCCGTTCACGGTTCGCCATCTTCGTTAAAGTCGATCACGGCACCGGCCCGGTTCGTGATGTCAACGACCGGAATCTCTCCGAACGATGCACAGCCGCGGATTGCCACCGGGAACGGGCGCACGCGCCGCAGACCGTTTTCGCGCCGGATGCCAACGTTCCGGACATCCCGATGAACCGGCGCCTTCCCGGGCATCGGCTCGACCGCCGGCCAGCACTTCGGTTCGCGGAATCCTCGATGCCAGTCTCGACGGAACGCCAGCGGCGCCAAATGGCGTGCATTTATCCGTGGGCACGAAATCACTGGCACAGGAAATGCATCGGAGGAGTCGTGGCCCGGGAGCAATCAGTGCGTCCCGGAATTGTTTCATCACGACGGAGGTCTCTGTGCGCATCGGTATCGGTCTCGGCACACTCGTTCTCATCATTATCCTCATTATCCTCCTGACGTAACCCGGCAGGAGCGATGTTCCGACTTGTCGCGCGCCGGAAGTTCTCCGGCGCTGGCACACCGTGTGCCGTGAACCCGGAATACGGGCAGAGAAACGCTGCCCCGACGCGAACGATGAGATAATCGGAGGAATTCTATGCGAGGCGGCGGAATCGGCTGTGGAACGATCATCCTGATCGCGATTATTGTCTACCTGATTATGTAGCCGACACGACCGTGACACTGACAGAGCGCCGTCGATCCCCCATCGGCGGCTCGGCACCACTGTCCACCCGAACTCGATTCACGTTACCGAAGGTTTCTTCAAAGAAGCCACGTCTCTGAATCGACCCCACAGGCCCTCTCAGGTCCGGGTTAAACCGGGACGTTTCGGCTCTATACCGTGTCTCCACGCCAACCTAGACTGAAGACAAGGCGTTGTATCGCGCCGCGCGAAAGTCTTGGTCGATCAAGTGGAAGCACGCGAGATGTACCTATCGAGTTCAGTGAGTGGATCAGTCCGCTCACGCTGGTTCAGAACGAACGCGACGTCGATCGCGCTCGTGCTTCTGCTGACCCTGACGCTGGCGGGTTGCAGCGGCAGCACCACAACCGGGTTCGGCTGGACATTCTGGTCCAGCGGTGGAATGAAAGCCAGCGTCTCCGGCTGGAAGACCGATCGGGAGACCCGTACGGTTCGACTGAACGAAGGCGATACCCTGGTGATCACCTACGACATCGAAGTCGATCACGGGTCGCTATCACTCCGCGTTGCTCCCAGATCGATCCGAGCCTTCAACGACCCCACCTGGTATCGCAACTTCGAAGAGAGCCGGAGCGGCACCGTCGAGATCGAGATCGACCAGTCCGGAACCTACGAGGTTACCGCAACACTCCGACGGTTCGGCGGCAGCTACGACATCACCTGGAAGAAGGACTGACAGCTCCCGAACCGGGTACCGCGGCCTGTTGCCACGCGCGGGGGCGGTGTCCGAGAATTGCCGCCATCGCGCCCGGCCGACCGGGCACGGGACGACCAGACGCCGCAGAGACCGGAAGCCTGAGCGGATGACGTGGGACGATCTTTCGAAACCATGGCAAGCGGCACTCAGTGAAGCATGGACCGCCTACTGTGCCGGATCGCTTCCGATCGGGTGCGCGATCGCGGACCGGGAAGACAACATCCTGTTCACCGGCCGGAACCGGCTCCACGAAGACGATCCACCGCACGGGTTGCTGGCGGGCAACCATCTCGCTCACGCGGAGATGAACGCGCTGGCGCCACTGCGCAAACAGAGCATCGACCCCAAACAATGCGTGCTTTACACCACCATGGAGCCGTGCCCGATGTGCACCGGAGCAATCCGGATGACTCACATCGGCGCGGTCCACTACGCCGCGCGCGATCCGGTGGCCGGCAGCATCGGCCTGCTGGACGCCACGCCGTTCATGCGTCGCGGCGGAATCACGGTGACCGGCCCCGTTCAGTCGCAGCTGGAGACGTTCAGCGTGGCGCTCACGATCGCCGCATTTCTGGAGCTACACGCCGGTACGGATCTGCCCGTACGCATTATGACGAGTTACCAGCCGCACGTCCCCGATGCGGTTCATCTGGGCCAATTGTTGCACGACACCGGATCGCTCAAGCGCCTGTGCGATGGCGGGTATCCCGCTGACGTCGTTTTTCGGGATGTGCTCGGCGAGATCAAGCCAACTGCGTGAAACAACACGTTTGCGCGACTCGCCGGTGAAGCGCACGGCGCTTTCTGGTAGTGTCTGATAAATCAACCCGAACACGGAGGGTGATGCGGGACAACCCGTCACAGCGACCGAGGATCGAAGTACCCCGGACGGGACCGGACTACGCCGGCGAGGCACTGTCGCTTGCCGGGGCGTTGACGAATGTCTGGCTCCTGGTGCTGATCTGGGCGGATCTGCCGGACCAGACCCCTCGCCAGTTCTTCCTCTCGCTGGGGCCCGACGCGTGGTCGGGACGCTGGAGCGCCGTCATACCGATCGGTATCGCGTTGACCATGTACATCGGGCTGACGTTACTCAAGCGGGTACCACACGCCTTCAATTACCCCTGGCCGATCACCGAGCAGAACGCGCGCATCCAGTACCGTTTGTCCCGCTCGATGCTGACCTGGTTGAAAGCGGTCATTGTCTGGATGTTCGTCGCGATCGTCTGGTCCGACGCGCGCGTGGCCGCTGGAGCGGCAGGCACGGTTAGTCCGTACATGATCGCAGGGTTCCTGATCGCGATTCACGCGATCCTGTTCGGCTTCATCTACCGTCTCTATACGTTCCGGCACGGAGATGCCGGCGATCGCCCGGCGTCACCTGGTGACATCTAGATCTCGGGGCTCCGGTACATCCTGGTCGAGACCGGGAGTCGCGTCGCGGATTCCCGTGTTGACTCCGTACCCGGACCGACCCAGCCAACCCCGGCAGCCAGGACACCGAGCACCCCTACCCCAAGCCCGATTCCCCAGTATCCTGTTATGTCTAGTAAAACCGCGCTGAGCGCGATCCCGATCGCCCCGCCCAGGCTATGCATCGCCGTCGTCAGGACCATCGCCGTGCTGACGTTCGTCGGCGTTCGATCCGCCACCATTG
>SKKR01000010.1 GCA_007123655.1 Thermomicrobiaceae bacterium | reverse complement strand
GTCTGCGTGGTCGAGTAGCTGGTCAGGAGACTCGTTCCAGTTACCTCGAGTTGGACCGGCCCCTGGTAGTCGTTCGAGTTGTTGAGTTGTACGTGAAGGTCGACGATTGCGTCGCAGTCAAGCAGACCATTCACGTTGATGTTCGCATCGGCGCTCAGCGACAGATTCAGATCCGGTAGGAGATCTGGCAGCAACGAAGCGACCGCCACCGTGCCGGACGCGACCACCTGGCCACCAATGAGCGCGTTCACCGTGCAGAAGTCGATGTTGAGCAGCGCGTCGCTCTGATAGCTGAGACCGATGGTCGCGCTTCCTTGTGCCGAAATGTTCACGACACCGGAGTCGACAACGCTTCCGCTGCAAATCAGCTCGACGTCGACAGGACCTTCCCAATCGCTGTCATTGTTCAGCTGGACGTCCACGGTCAGATGTGCCACGCCGCCAACGTCGACATCGGCATGAATGATTGCCATTCCCAGGCTGTCAGGCGGATCAACACCGTTGTCATCGTCATCAGAGGCGCCGTCATCGACGCCGTCGTCAACACCATTGTCATCGGTCATGTCGTCATCGTCGGAGATTCCGTCATCGGCGACACCGTCGTCTGAGACACCATCGTCCGAGACGCCGTCATCACCGTTCGATGGTGGCGTGCCGTTCCCGTTACCCGGGCCGGGACCCCCGTTGCCGTCATCCGCGCTGTCGTCCGCTTCGGGTGGCTCGTGATCGACCGGGTAGCCGTAGCGCCACTCGAAGTAGTGGCGGCCCACGTTCCCGGCTTCTACCTGCCACCCTTCCGGATTGCCCGGCGTGAACGTAAGTACGCGGCGCTCGAACGCCTGGATCAGCACCCACTGCTCATCCCCGGCGACCGGCAGATGAGCCCAGTACGGTTCAGTGATCGGCCGACCGGTCGCGTAGACAGGGTGCAGGAACATCGAGCCCTGCACGTAGTGGCCGTCCTCGTACACCAGCCCGGAGGACGTCATGAAGTCCCAGAACGGGCCGGCAACGTTATGTCCAGTCACGTCGTCATAGTGGGCAAGGTACACCTCCTGATCCTCCAGGCCAGGATCCTCGGTGACGTTGCCATGCCGGTCGACGATCTGGGTGATCGCCTCGTCTCCGCGATCGTCCACAGCGGGTTGAAGATCATACAGTGCGGCGTAGGTCGGGCTTGTCTCGCCGTCTGGATCTCCAGCGACGTTGATCATCGCCGGTTCGTGTTCCTCAAACGTGTCTTCGCCGACCTGGATCTCGCCGGTGACCATCTCGACAACCAGCAGACCGTTCGTCACGTACCAGACGGAGTCTTCCTCTGCGCCGGTCAGGTTCCGTTCCATGCGGGACTTGTCGTAGTACTGCACTTCCCGGATGCCATCCGGCGATTCCAGATACGGTTCCCACATCTGACCGGTGTTCGGGCCCGGCCCCCACATCCATGTGCGATTGACCTGACCGGTCGAGACCGGGAGGTCTGTGCGTTCCCAGGTCCGTTCGAAAAACTCGTTCGCGTGATCGACCGAGTCCGTATCCGCCTGAACGGCGAACAGGGGAATCAACAGAACCAGAGCGGTGAATGCGCTAATTACGAGCCTCCTTCGGGCAGGCATAGCCCTACCTCTTTCTGTGCCCAGCAATCAAGAGTTGACTGGTGATTCCTCCTGACCCCGGCATCATTGAACTCATCGTGCAACTGCCATTGCGCAAAACCTAATGGTGTGAAACTACATTACAAATAGCTCGCTAGGTGTGACTCGCGTAGCCGAAAGTACCGATGGGATTGGACAGGCAAACGTGTGGAGACGGCACACTGCAGATCTGGTTGCGTCGCCCATTTCTACTCTGGTGGCCTTCAGACTGTTAGGGTACAGTCCAGTCTGAGAGTGTCGTGAACGAGGTAAAGTGCCCATGAAGCGCATACGCGTACACCCCGGGAAAGATGTCCTGGAACGCTATCCCGGAGCCGTACTATGCCGGGATCTCAGCGTCGAGCACGGCGGAAAACGTCACACCATCAGGCGTGGCACGCCGATCGAAACGGCGCTTGCGCAGTTGAAACCGGAGCAAAACGAGGTGGATCTGCATCTGCTCGTGCCGGAGGAGGGCGATATCACACAGGAGGAGGCGTCCCAGCAACTGGCGCGAGCATTCAGCGGAGATGGTCTGGATCCCGCCGAGCCGCACCAGGGACAGGTTGATGTCCGCTCCGGAGTATTCGGCATTCTGCGGGTGGACGCGGACGCGGTCATGCAGGCAAACCGGACCGGAAACGCGCTGATCGCAACCGCCCTCGACGGGCGGGTCGTGGAACCCGGCGAGACCGTCGCCATTATCAAAGCGCCCGAGCTTCTGATGGCATCGGATGCGGTGCAGGATGTGGCCGCCGGTCTCTCCAGCTCCCCGGCTATCCGGGTCGTCCCATTTGCCCGGACGCGGGTCGCCCTGATAGCCGGCGACCGGATCCGGGAGGCGAATCTCAAGGTGTCGTCGAAGCATCTCGCAGCCGGGCTGGAGCGGTACGGCGCGGATCTCGTCGACGTCCGCAAAATCAGGGATGAAACCGGGGTGATCGCCGAGACCTACCGAGAGCTTGTCGATTCCGGCGTCGAGCTTGTCCTGATCGCCGGGTCCATCGTGCTCGATCCCGAGGATCCCTACCTGGAGGCTCTGGAACGCGTCAATGCCACGCTGGTCCGGCGGGGCGCACCGATCGACCCCGGGACGATGTTCTGGGTCGCCATGAAGGATGATCTCCCGTTCTTCGGGCTTGCCTCCTGCGAGATGTACGGCCGCCTTTCGATTATCGACCTGTTTCTGCCGTACGCACTGGCGGATCAGCCGATCGACAACGCGTTGATCAGCCGGTTGGGGTACGGTGGGCTGCTTATCGACACACACGAGGCCCGGAAGCCCGCGTCATGGCGATCGGGGGAGTCCTAGGCCGGGTCTCACCGGCATTGACGGCAGGCGTAGAGGCCGACAACCCTGTCGGCCCGGTGAAGCTCCGCCCGCAGAAAGGAGAGTGGCAATGGACCATGAGCGCTACATGCGCGTCGCGCTGGAAGAGGCCGAGAAGGCGAAAGTCGAAGGAAACAGCGCG
>SKKR01000068.1 GCA_007123655.1 Thermomicrobiaceae bacterium | reverse complement strand
GCGTAGGCTTCCCCGTTGAAATCGGCGGAGTAGCCCGCGGCAATCAGCGCGGCAACCTTCGCCTCTTCGGCGGCCTTCCAGTTGATGAACGCCTCGATGTCCGGGTGATCGATGTCGACCACCACCATCTTGGCCGCCCGCCGGGTGGTGCCACCGCTCTTGATGGCCCCGGCCGCCCGGTCGAAGATCTTCAGAAAGCTCATCAGACCGGAGGAGGAGCCCCCACCAGACAGCGACTCACCTTCGGCCCGCAGCCTCGAAAAATTGCTGCCCGTGCCGGAGCCGTACTTGAAGACGCGTGCTTCCCGGGTGACGAGATCGAAAATCCCGCCCTCGTTGACCAGATCGTCCTCGACCGACTGAATGAAGCAGGCGTGCGGGGTCGGCCGGCTGTAGGCGTCCTGCGACTGCACCACCTGGTCGGTATCCGGATCCACATAGGTGTGTCCCTGCGCCGGGCCGGAGATGCCGTAGGCGTTGGAGAGCCCGGTGTTGAACCACTGCGGCGAGTTCGGCGCGGCCATCTGGTGGGCCAGCATGTACTTGAGCTCATCGGAGAACGCCTGGGCGTCCTCAGGCGAGGCGAAATAGCCGTGCTGCTCGCCCCACTGGCGCCAGGTGTCCGCCAGCCGGTCGATCACCTGTTTCGCGCTACGCTCCGGGCCGAGCACGGGCTCGCCGTTGTCATCGAGGATCTGGTTACCTTGGTCGTCGTACTGGGGAACGCCGGCCTTCCGGAAGTATTTGGAGACCATGATGTCTGTCGCCACCTGCGACCAGGACGCCGGTATCTCGGCATCTTCCATCTCGAAGACAACCGAGCCGTCCGGGTTGGCGATCCGGGAGGTGCGGTGGATCCATTCGATGGTGTCGTAGGGATCCTGCCCTGGCTGGGTGAAGACGCGGTTGATCGTCAGCCCGCGTGCATCGAGTGTGGACTTCTCCTGGACGTCAGCCACGACGGCCCCCTTCCGGAACGTGCAGTTTCAATCAAGACGAGTAGCAACCCGAGCTTTCGACTTCCCCCGGCGGTGAAGGACGCACAAACAGGACCTTCGCGAGACGGAGTGACCGGAAAAAGTTCAAGCGACGCAAGGGAAACGCGTACGAATGGTGCGTCATATCCCACGTTATGTTCGCTCGGCCTGTCATTATGTCTCGCGTTGTCAAGCCCCTATGTTGCGTAGTGCGCTGCTCAACACCGCAAGATCTAGTGTAACAGGCACTGGAGGGTTTGTCTAGGTGTCAAGTAACGGTGATTTCTCCAGACGCCTGGAACAGGACGATTATACCGAACAAGTGTTCTAGTTAGCAAGGGGTGCGGCCGTCCTCGCCGCGGACATGCTCTGACGTCATTTCGAGCGGAGTGTCGCGCAGTTTTCGCCGAGGTCGAAGGACTCGAATGCGTTCGCTGGTCGATATCTACACGGCTCGAAGTCGAGAAATCACTGGTTTGGGTGATGCTGGAGCCGGAGATTTCTCCACTTCGCGCGACGCTGTCCTGGGTCGCATTGAGAAAACACACAGCCGCGTCGCACTCCGGTCAAAATGACGAGATTGAGGACACGTGGCTGCCAGGCCAGTCGGAGCAGAGCCTGGCCTGAGCAAGGTGGAAAGGATCATAATCTCAAGTCTACTCGCCAGCCAGACCGAACACCTTGTGACAAATCCAGCGCGAACACAATGCTTCCGAATCTGCATTGACTTTTTGTATCCCGCGGAGTATTAACGAGCGTATACTGCGATCTATTCAGCTCAATTCCAACTCCGGCGGCTGTGGAGTTCGCTCCAGCGCCCCGACGCCACTATTGACCCGTCTGGTCTGCCTGCGTGAGGAGCCCTGTCGTGATTCACCGATTCAGATTCGCGGGAATTCTCGTGCTCTGCACCCTCACGCTACTCGTTCCCCCAAACATCTCCGCATATCACGAAGGTCTGCCCGGCTATCATCCGATCGAGCACGATCAGTTCCTGCGCGTCTGGGAACGGACTGATCTGCCCGTCACGCAAGCTGGAGTCGCCCGGTCCTGGATATGGGGTCCCCTGGGCTTTTCAGACCACTTAGTCGAGGAGTACGACGAAGCGGTTGCCGGCATCCGGGAGGTTCAGTACTTCGACAAGTCGCGCATGGAGGTGCCTCCACACGCCATGTCCGAGCCAGAGGCCGCCGACTCTCCTTGGGCCGTCACCCAAGGGCTTCTCGCCCGCGAACTGATGACCGGAAAGCTTCAGCTCGGCGATCTCCGCTTCGAGCAGTACACGCCATCCCGCCGCTCGGCCGCCGGCGATCCAGGGGATACCTCAGCGCCTACATACGAGGTGATGGGACAACAGGTGGAACGACCACCTCGGGCAGGAAATCAGGTCATCGTCGAGCATATCCGCCGAAACGGCGAGATCACTACGGATCCGGACCGGTTCAGCCAGTTTCAGGTCATCGATGTCACGGATACCTACGGAACCGTGGAGGGAATCGACAAGAACATCGCCTCCGTGTTCTGGGAGTTCATGACCAGCCACGGACTCGTGTACGAGTCCGGCGAGCTCGTTATGGACCGGCCCATCTTTCTCAATGCTTTTTATGCCGTCGGTTACCCGCTGACCGACGCGTTCTGGGCGGACGTAACCGTTAGCGGCAACAGTCGGACTGTTCTCATTCAGTGCTTCGAGCGACGCTGTCTGACGTATACTCCCGGGAATCCAGAGGGATGGGAGGTTGAATCCGGCAACATCGGACAGCATTACTACCTGTGGCGCCACGTCGGCGTTCCAGCCGAGCGCACCGAAGGAACGTTCACATTCGCCGGTGAAAGCAGCGCCACGCTGGCAGTGGGCGAGACAATAATCCTCACCGCCCACGTGGTACGGGACGGTGAACCCGTCGAGGGAATCGAGCTTGACTTCACACTGTCGGAGGAAGATGAGCGTGCGATATCTGTACAAGTGATGGATCAGTCCACCAATGCGGACGGAGTCACTCTCGTGGCGGTGACTGGCGTCGCGGAAGGGACCGCCGTTTCTCGAGCCAAGTTCACGATCGACCGCTCGCCACCTGAGACTCCTCCCGACGAGGTTGAAGTCGATCTCGGCGCGGTCGCAATCACCGT
>SKKR01000565.1 GCA_007123655.1 Thermomicrobiaceae bacterium | reverse complement strand
GCGTAATCGCCCGGACTGATGATCACTGCCATCGCTTCACCGTGGTCATCCTCGATAAGCCGGGGGATATGGTCTTCTCGAATGCTGGAAAGCAGTTCCCGGAGATCTTTTTCACTTGTGACACGCACCCGGCGAAGGTCCTTGACCATAACTGTGCTCCTCTCGGGTACGTGAATCATAACAGAGAACAAAACGAAGCCGGTCCTTGCGGACCGGCTCCCTTCGGCGCCTGAACACGGTGTGGCGGGTGGTAGTTGGTCAACCCGTTATGAACAGCCGAGGCTGTTCCCGCAGTTCAGGCATTTGTAGCAACCACCGTTTCTCACGGTGATATGCCCGCAGATGTCGCAGAACGGGGCGTCGCCCATCATCTGGGACAGCTGCTCGCTCCAGCCGCCATCCGTCGCGGCGGCCGGCTCGGGCTGTCGTCCCTGGGCGATGGCAACCAGCGTCTCAATGTCTTCATGCTGAGCGCTGTCGATACCGTTGTGCTGGGTACCGTTCGACCCGTTCGCCATACCGTTGTGGCCACTATGGCCGTTGTGTGTTCCGTTCTGGACGGCTGTCGCCGTTGCCGTCGGCTCCGTTTCCGCCTGCGTCTCCGCCCCGGCCGGACTCGCCGGCGGGGTCGTCACTTCCCCCGGGTCCGGCTCTCCAATCCCGGTCGGGCCGGAATCGATCGGCTGCACCTGAACGAAGTCCGTCCGCCCGAGATATTCGTAGCCGAGCACCCGGAAGACGTAATCGATGATCGAGGTCGCCATCTTGATGTTCGGATGCCCTTCGACCATTCCCTGCGGCTCGAACCGCTGGAACGTGAAGGTTTCCACGAACTCCTCGAGCGGCACGCCGTACTGCAGCCCCTTGGAGACGGCGATCGCGAAGTTGTTCATCATGCTCCGGAAGGCCGCGCCCTCCTTGTGCATATCGATGAAGATTTCGCCGAGCGAACCATCCTCATACTCACCGGTACGCAGGTAGATCTTGTGCCCGGCCACCCGGCCTTCCTGCGTGAAGCCGCCACGCTTGGCCGGAAGCGGGCGCCGCTTCGGCCGCTCGATGACCTTGACGATCGGTTCCGGCGCCGCGGCAACCGGTTCCTGAGCCTGCTCCACATCGTCATCCTTCTTGCTGTCGCTCGTCGAAGACAGCGGCTGGGAGAGCTTGGAGCCGTCACGGTAGATCGCCATCGCCTTCAAGCCCAGCTTCCAGGAGGCCATGTAGGCGTCTTCGATGTCCTGAACGGTCACCTCGTTCGGCATGTTGATCGTCTTGGAGATCGCTCCGGAGAGGAATGGCTGTACCGCCGCCATCATCCGGACGTGACCCATGTAGTGGATGTATCGCGTTCCGTGCCGCCCGCAGGCGTTGGCGCAGTCGAACACCGGCAGGTGCTCGTCCTTGAGATGCGGCGCGCCTTCCACGGTTTGCATGCCGCAGATGACGTCGTTGGCTTCCTCGATCTGCTGATGCGTGAAGCCGAGCGAACGCAGCAGGTTGAAGCCCGGTTTGCTCCACTGATCCGGGGTAAAGCCGAGCCGCTTCATGGCGTCCTCGCCCAGTGTCCAGGCGTTGAACGCGAACGGTAGCTCGAACACCGCCGGCAGCGTCTCTTCAATGCGGTCGATCTCGTCGTCCGTCAGCCCGCGCTCGCGGAGTGACTCCCGATTGATGTGTGGCGCTTCGCTGAAGCTCAGGGTACCGAGCAGATGCCGCATGATGTCCTGGACTTCGGTCTCGCCGTAGCCGAGTGCCTTCAGCGCCGGTTTGACGGACTGATTGGCGATCTTGAAGTACCCGCCGCCGGAGAGTTTCTTGAACTTCACCAGCGCGAAGTCCGGTTCGACTCCCGTGGTGTCGCAGTCCATCAGCAGGCCGATCGTGCCGGTCGGCGCCAGCAGCGTCGCCTGGGCGTTACGGTAGCCGTGCTGCTCACCGAGCTCGATCGCCCGATCCCACGCCTTGCGGGCCGCTTCAAGCATGTCGCCCGGGCAGTAGTCCGGATCAATCCCGACCGGCTTGATCGAGAGGTTTTCGTACGCTTCATGGCTGGCGTTGTACGCCGCCCGGCGATGGTTCCGCATCACACGTAGCATGTGTTCCCGGTTCTCCGGGTACTTCGGGAACGGCCCGAGCGCCGCCGCCATCTCTGCCGAGGCAGCATAGGCCTCACCGGTCAGGATCGACGTCAGCGCCCCACCGATCGCCCGTCCGGCCTCGGAGTCGTACGGCAGGCCCATCTGCATCAGCAGCGAGCCGAGATTGGCGTAGCCGAGCCCCAGCGTGCGGAAGTCGTAGCTGTTCCGGGCAATAGCCTCGCTCGGGAACTGCGCCATCAGCACGCTGATCTCGAGAACGATGGTCCAGAGCCGGGTGGCGTGGCGGTACTGTTCAAGATCGAACTGGCGCGTCTCCGGATCGTAGAACTTCAAAACGTTTAAGGACGCCAGGTTGCAGGCGGTATCGTCCAGGAACATGTACTCCGAGCACGGGTTGGATGCGTTGATCCGGCCGGACGCCGGGCTGGTGTGCCAGTCATTGATAGTGGAATCGAGCTGCACGCCGGGATCCGCGCACTGCCAGGCCGCCTGGGCGATCTGGTGCCAGAGATCCCGTGCCCGGACGGTGCGGGCAACGGTGCCGTCAGTCCGGCGAAGCAGGTGCCACTCCTCGTCGTCGATCACCGCCTGGATGAAATCGTCGGTGACTCGGACGGAGTTGTTGGAGTTCTGGCCGGAGACGGTCGCGTAGGCTTCCCCATTGAAATCGGCGGAGTAGCCGGCAGCAATCAGCGCGGCGACCTTCGCCTCTTCGGCGGCCTTCCAGTTGATGAACGCCTCGATGTCCGGATGATCGATGTCGACCACCACCATCTTGGCCGCCCGGCGGGTGGTTCCACCGCTCTTGATGGCCCCGGCCGCCCGGTCGAAGATCTTCAGAAAACTCATCAGTCCGGAGGAGGAGCCCCCACCGGACAGTGGTTCGCCTTCGGCCCGCAGCCTGGAAAAATTGCTGCCCGTGCCGGAGCCGTACTTGAAGACGCGGGCTTCCCGGGTGACGAGATCGAAAATCCCGCCCTCGTTGACCAGATCGTCCTCGACCGACTGAATGAAG
>SKKR01000009.1 GCA_007123655.1 Thermomicrobiaceae bacterium | reverse complement strand
GCAGTCATCGATCAGCACGTTCGCTGGATACACGAGCACGTCATCGAGCAACGACCGTCCCGGATTCTCGATCTCGGCTGCGGTCCCGGTCTCTACACCAGCCGGCTGGCCCGTCTTGGACACGCCTGCACGGGCATAGACTTCTCGCCGGCGTCGATCGAGTACGCCGTCGAGCAGGCAGATGACGGCAACCTCGACTGCCGGTATCTGCTCGGCGACATGCGGGACGTAGGCTTCGGTGCCGGGTTCGACCTCGTTATGCTTATCTTCGGTGAGTTCAACGTCTTCCGCGCTGAAGACGCGGCGAGCATCCTGCGCAAGAGTCGAGACGCCCTCCAGGATCGTGGCCGTCTGCTTCTGGAGGCCCATACCCTGGACGCCGTTCAGGCGATAGGCGCCGAACCGGGTGAGTGGCGGACATACGAGTCAGGGTAATTCTCCGCGGAGCCGCATCTGCTCCTGCGAGAGGGATTCTGGCACCTCGAGCAGCGCGTCGCGACGACCCGTTACTACGTCGTCGACGCCAGGAGCGGGCATGTCGACCGTTTCGCGGCCAGCGTTCAGGGGTACACGCCGGAGGAGTATCGATCGCTTCTAACGTCGAGTAGGTTTGAGTCCCCGGCGACCTACCCGTCACTCGACGGAACCAGCGACGACGAAGAGTTCGTGGTGTATGTTGCTGCGGTAGACTGATCCGCAGCGACAGAGGATGACCTGAACCAGCTTCCGATAAAGAGCATCTGTCCGAACCATTTGCCAGATCTGTGTAGAGGCGTACGACCCTGTGCGCCCGCGTATTGAAGTCTTCGGAGCCCGAGCCGGCAGGGTGACGGTGTCTAGAAAGTCGAGGATCAGGTAGCCGCGGGCGTCCCTGCCCGCGCGAAATTGCCCGATTAGTGATTTCGGGGCGAGGAGTTGTCCGTTCGCGCAACGATGTCCAAGGATGTACGCGCACAGAGACGTGCGCGGCTACCAAGGGTGGATTATGAGACAGGCTCCGGTCGCCGGCCACTACAACGGCAACCTCATTGAAAGACGTTATAAGGTATCGACATGCCCGAAGCGTGAGGGGAGTGAACCAATGGCCACCATCCACGGCATCGTCGTTGACTGTCACGACCCCCTGAAGGTCGGCGAGTTCTGGCAGGAAGTGCTCGGCTGGGAGTACCGGCGCAAGGGGCCAGGCTGGGTTTCCCTGCGAGATCCGGAGGGGTTGCGGCCCTCCCTGAGTTTCGACCGGGTGCCGGAAGGCAAGACTGTGAAAAACCGGGTGCACCTGGACATCCGGCCGGTCGGACGGAGCCGCGACGAGGAACGGCAACGACTCGAGTCTCTGGGCGCAACCGTTCTGCGCCTGATCGACGAGAACCCGTACGACGTCCACGAGATCATGGCCGACCCGGAAGGCAACGAGTTCTGTCTGCTGGAGCCGCTGTAGTTTCCCGGCGCTCCTAGACCCAGATGTCGACGTGACCCTCGTTCACCTCTACCCGGTACGTCTGAATTCGCAGGCGCTCCGGGTCGCATGGTGATTCGCCGGTTGCAACGTCGAACTCGTAGTTGTGCCAGGGGCAGATGACGACCGTGCGCTGCTCGTCCTGATGAGCCTCGCCGACGTGCTCACCGACCCACATTCGTTCGACCTGGCCGTGCACCAGCCTCGCACCCTGGTGGGCGCACTCGGCGGCGACGGCGTGGAACTCCCCTGCCTCGTCACGTACCAGCAGGATCCCCCGGCGGCCGATCTGAAACTGCCGCATCTGTCCGGGAGGCAGATCCGTCTGTTTGCAGAGTGTCTTGCGTTCCATGGTTCCTCGACCAATCGTGTTGGGTCCCACGACCCTGTGTGACCGATGCTTCCGGGCCGACAGATTCGCCGGACAGTAATCGTCCAACGCGTCCTCCCTCTCCCAGTATTGGGAGAGATTCTATGGATTGTTGTCAACGCGTAATGAACCAGCAGCCTCGTTATCCGGGCTGCTGGTTCACGCGTTTCGGATCGTACTCGGTTCCGTGTCGATGCAGCGACCAGCAGGTTCGCGCCAGTTTGCGAGCAACAGCACAGAGGGCGCCGGTGGTGGTTTGCCCCTTGGCCAGTTCCCGTTCGTTTTGCTGCTTGAATGGGTTTTCAGGGTCGCTTTGGCGGCGATTGGCCATCGCGGCCAGATAGAGCAAGCGTCGCAGTTCTGCGTCGCCCTGTTTACTGAGCCGGCGCGTGCCCTGTCGCCGCCCACTGTCCCGTACCTGAACGTCCAAGCCAATATAGGCCACGAACTGGTCAGGATGGCGGAAGATCCGTGTGGTCAGACAGATCGCGACGGCATGTGCGGTCACGGGACCTATGCCCGGCACCGCCAGTAGCCGTCGAGTCACATCAGCAAGATCCTGACAGCTCTGGCCGACAGCCTTGAGCTGACGATCGATCTCATCTCGCTGAGCACGTAATTCGGTAATGGCAGGCTCGAGCGCCTTACGTGCGTACGGCAGGTTGTCACGCTGCTGGGTCAGCCGTGTCAGGCTCTGACCGATGCCCTTACGCGCCGCAAGCAACTGCTCGATGTGCTCCACGGTCTCACTCTTCTGCGGAAACGGCAGTAACGTTACCGCTTGAGCATACTGAGCCAGTCCCAGGCTGTCGACTCGATCGGTCTTCGCTCGGGGCGACGTGGCTCGCAGAAATGCCTTGGCTCGCTTCGGCTCGGCCAGGAACACGTCCCGCCCGGCCTGCTGCGCCGTCGTGACGACCGCTCTGCTATACGGCCCGGTTGGCTCCAGAACCCACGGGATGGACGCATCGGTTGCCATCAACAACTGCCGAACTCCGTCCGACGTGTTTGGCACAGTCCATTCCCATGTCGTTGTCTGGCCATTAAGAAGCGTGCAGACCAAATCGCCTTTACTGATATCGATCCCCAGCATCAACCTGCTCTCCCTTGCCCCCCGCTCCCTTGCGGTCCATCGACTGTCCAGCACCACTGGGCACCTGGCAGTTGAATTCCTCATCGGCGGTCGGGTGCTACACTGCGAATTAACTCTCCCTGGCCGTCCATCCGTGTGGCGGCATGGGGCTTTGATTCTCAGCGTACACCCACCCACCGATGAACGAAACATACAAGGGG
>SKKR01000398.1 GCA_007123655.1 Thermomicrobiaceae bacterium | reverse complement strand
TGTCGGACTGGCAAGAGCGCTGGCAACGGATTCAGACATCATGCTGATGGACGAGGCCTTCAGCGCTCTTGATCCGCTTATCCGGCGAGAGATGCAGGACCAGTTGCTGGAACTGCAGAGCGAACTGAAAAAGACGATCGTTTTCATTACGCATGACCTGAACGAAGCTATGAAGCTCGGCGACCACATTGCGGTAATGCGTGACGGCGCGATCGTCCAGATCGGCACAGCGGAAGACATTCTGAGCAATCCGGCAAATGACTACGTCGCATCATTCGTACAGGACGTTGACCGCACCCGCGTGATCATGGCGTCCTCGGTGATGCGCCCACCTCGCGACACGATTCATCCCAGCGATGGTCCGAGCGTGGCAATGCGCAAGATGCAGGAACTTCAGGCTTCCGAGATGTACGTGGTGGCGAGCAACCGGCACGTCGTCGGACTCGTTCGTGACAGTGACTTGAACCAGCTTGCCCGCCAGCGCGAACAGACTATCGAATCCGCGATCATCAAGGATTTCCCGCATACCACTCCAGACACGCCAATCGCGGATATCTACGCGATGGCTGCGGAAAACACGATTCCGGTCGTCGTGATAGATGAGAACCAGCGACTACTGGGGATTGTTCCTCGGGTCTCACTGTTGCAGGCGATAGGCGGGGAGGTCTTGCAGAATGATTCCTGAAGTTCCGTTTGGTGATTGGGTACGAGACTGGGTCGTTGATCCACTTCGCGGAAACCCGGTCTTCGACGCGTTCCGCTCCATCGTCTCCAACATGATCGACGGCTTGGAATGGGTACTCTTTCTTCCTCCTTCACTGGTCATGATCGCCATCGTCGGGCTCCTTGCGCTGTGGTTGCGTGGCTATCAGTTCGCGATCTTCACGGTAATCGCGTTTGCGCTGGTGGACAGCGTCGGGATGTGGGATCCGGCTATGCAGACGATCGCGATGGTGCTTGTCGCCACGCTGATCGCGCTGATGATCGGCATTCCGGTCGGGATCGCATCGAGCCGCAATGACGTCGTCTGGACTGTCGTTCGGCCGGTGCTCGACTTCATGCAGACGCTCCCGGCATTCGTCTATCTGATCCCGGCGATCGTGTTCTTTGGACTCGGTACGGTTCCCGGGGCCATCGCGACGCTCGTATTCTCCATGCCTCCGGCGGTTCGCCTGACCAACCTGGGGATTCGCGGGGTGGACGCCGAGATCGTGGAGGCGGCGCACGCGTTCGGCGCCAAGGAGCGTCAGGTCCTGTTCGGGATCCAGATCCCACTTGCAATGCCGACCATTATGGCGGGAGTTAACCAGGTGATCATGCTTGCGCTCTCGATGGTGGTTATCGCCGGGATGGCCGGAGCCGGTGGGCTTGGAACAGAAGTGTTCCGTGCGGTTCAGCGCGTGAATATCCCGCTCGGTGTTGAAAGTGGCGTATCAGTGGTGCTGGTCGCGATCTTCCTCGATCGCATCACGGAGGCGATCGGAAAGCGGGCGGAAACGAACTGAGCGAGGCACGGAGGTATGGAAGTTGCAGGGAAAACGCGCGGGCATTTCTGTCTCGGTAAGAAAAAGAGGCAGTTGTCAACTCCAGACGGCTCTGTGATAAGGTGAACAGGAGTCGTCGTTGGCTAAGGAGTGAGTTTTGCCACTGTTTTCAGTCCTGGTTTGAGTCAGTGGCGAGTTCAGGATGATTTCGAGAGGAGGAAATATGAGTTGGTTGCGCAAGCGACTTGTGCTCCTGGTTTCAATCGTAGCGGTGATGGCGCTGGTCGTCGCGGCCTGTAACGGTGATGACGATGCGGACGACGTTGCCGACGATGTTGACGACACGGTTACTGAAGTAGTTGACGATGATGACGATGTCGTTGAAGAAGACGACGAAGTCGTTGAAGAAGACGATGAAGTCGTTGAGGAAGACGATGAAGTCGTTGAAGAAGACGACGAAGTCGACGACGTCGCCGAAAACGGAATCGGCGAAGGTCAGACGATAGAGATTGCCTACATCGAGTGGGATGAAGGCGTTGCGGTCACGTACCTGTGGATCCAGCTCCTGGAGGAACAGGGATTCGAAGTTGAACTGACGCTGGCTGACGCCGGACCGATCTATACCGACCTCTCCGAGGGCGGCACGGATCTGTTCCTCGACGCCTGGCTGCCGGCGACCCACGCGGAATACTGGGACCAGTTCGGTGACGACATCGAGCAGATTGCGACCTGGTACGACGAGGGTGTCCTGGCACTTACCGTTCCGCAGTACGTCGTCGATGAGCACGGCGTCGAGTCTCTCGAGGATCTTGCGGACAACGCTGACCTCTTCGACTCCACGATCACTGGTATCGAGCCGGGCGCGGGTATGATGGGCATCGCGGCCGAAACCGTCATGCCGGAGTACGGGCTCGATGACTGGACGCTGGTTGAAGCCTCGACCCCGGCGATGTTGACCGAGCTCGAGACTGCGATCGAGAACGAAGAGCCGATCGTTGTCACGTTGTGGGAGCCGCACTGGGCCTATGCCGCCTGGGATCTCCACAACCTGGATGACCCGGCAGGCGCCTGGGGCGAGCCCGACTCTCTGCAGATCATCGCTCGCTCTGGCTTCAGCGAAGACTTCCCGGAAGTCGCTGAGTGGATGGCCGACTTCAACCTCAGCGCCGAGGAAATCGGTGAGCTGATGGACTACGTCACGGTTCAGGCCGAAGACGGTGAAGAGCAGGAATACGCCCTGCAGTGGCTTGAGGACGGCGGACGCGACGTCGTTCCATCCCTCAACTAGCTGACTCGCAAACCAGGTATCGAGACTCCTGAGCCAACAGGAAAGCGGCGGCCCATTCCGGGCCGCCGCTTTTCGTGCCGGACTGCGTGTCAATGTTCTGGTGCGAGTGGGCGTGTGCCGGACTTCATGTCATGCCGTTTCACGAACGCACGGGTGTCCCGGCTGGGCTAATCTGACCGCGAATACGTGACAAACTCGTTCCCGGTGGCTCTGCGCCTAGATAGTCGAGATCAACCGTTATAGCGGGGCGCTGGCAGAGTCGGAAATCATAGAGACCGTTTGATCCCGGCGACCATGTCCGGGTCACCTGACTGGAAGGTCGTACCCGATGGATGTCAAGAGAGCCATCGCA
>SKKR01000254.1 GCA_007123655.1 Thermomicrobiaceae bacterium | reverse complement strand
GAGGCGGGTGATGTGATTTCGTGCGTAGCAGAGCGCGCGGTTTTCGATCTGGGCCATGCTGCCGATGCGCCGGGAGAGATTAGTAATCATGCGTGTGCGCGGAGCCCGCATCGATTCATAGGCCCGGAGTGCGCCGTCGATCGAGTCGTATTGACTTAATGAATGGGCGAGCACAACCGCGTCTTCGATAGCCTGAGCAGCCCCCTGACCGGTGTTCGGTGTCATCGGGTGCGCAGAATCCCCGGCGAGCGTGACGTTGCCAGAACCCCAGTTCGCGATGGATGGGCGATCATAGACATCGTGCCGCAGGATGGAATGCTCCGGAGTTCCGGCGATCGTCTCCGGGACAGGTGGGTGCCAGTGTCTGAAGAGCTCGAGAAGCTCTGCCTTATGGCCGCCGGAGTCAGGTTGTTGCCGCTCCGGCGCGTTCCTGACGGCGAACCAGTATACGCGATCCCGCGTCAGTGGAACCCAGCCAAAGCGAACGCCGCGCCCCCAGGTTTCTGTCGAGGTATTGTTGCCGAACCTGCCGCTATCGGGATTCTCTGAAATAGCGCGCCAGGCGGTATAGCCGGAGTATCTCGGTGGCTGATCGCCATGCAGCTGGGACCGGACAACAGACCGGAGACCATCCGCGCCGATCAGGATGTCGCCCGATTGCTGTAATCCGTTGGCGAAGTGTGCCGTCACTCGTCCGCCTGATTGTTCGAAGTGGCTGAACTGATGACTGGTCTGCAGTGTTCCGGCCGGAAGCTGCCGCAGCAACAGTTCGAGCAAGTCAGCGCGATGGACCGCTACTGTGGGTGAACCCATCTCGTCACTGATTGTCTTCGCATCCGTGTGCGAGAGTAAGGTGGCATTCGGATCAAGAATGGCCAGGTTTGCCAGCGGAAGCCCGACAGCGGAAATCTCGTCTTCCAGACCGATGGCCCGGAGTGCGTTGACTGCGTTGCTCCAGAGAATCAGACCGGCGCCCAGCGCTTGAACCTGATCCTGCCGCTCAAGTACACGAACCGTGTGTCCTGAACGTGTCAATGCGATTGCCGCCGTCAGGCCGGCTATTCCCGCGCCTATGACCAGAACCTGGTGTGTGTTGCGACTCATTCCGGTATCAATCCTTCGCGTGTTGCGATCCAGTCGTCGAGCTCATCAGGCCACAGCATCATGACGTGTTCAGGAGAACGTGCTCCGGGGATTCTCACTGTCTTAACATGGCGAAACCCCGCCTTCTCGTACGCCCGGATCGCGACGGTGTTGCTGACGCCGGGCGCGATTATGGCGCATGTCACACGATCGTCAGCGAACACAACCTGCTCGACGAACGCGCGGAGCATCTCCGGGCCGAAACCGCGATGGCGGTGGGTGTCCTCCCCGATGAAGAGATCGATCCCGACAGCGGCTGGATCCACATCGAGTGCCCGGGCGTATTCGGGTTCGCTGACGATGAAGTAGTGCTGGAGGTATCCAACCGGTCTGTCTCCCTCGAAAGCCAGGTAGCAGTGGACGTTACTGTCAACGTGCAGTCGAGGAAGGTACTTCCCCTGCACCTGTGCGAAGTTCTCCGGTACTGGCCCGTACCAGCGCGCGACATCCGGTTTGCGCAGCCATTCCCAGAGGAGTGGCAAATCCGACTCCCGCAACGGGCGGAACCATATCCGGCTTGCGTCAATCATCGGGGCGCTCGATTCTCCGGACAGTATTTGGGACGATGAACCCGGCTTTACCGGATGTCGCTCATGCGCACGGGCATTGCGATCCCCGGCGCTGGAATTGCAGTCGAGCCGGTAATCGCCTCGCGCGACTCAGACCTTTTCGAGGAGACTGGAGCACATCCATGGTCGTAATCCTGACCGGAATCGGTGTACTGCTGATCTGTGTAACCATACTCGATATCTTCGAGACTCTGTTCGATCCCGAGGGGCAAGGAAAGCTGACAGACGCCGTCAGCTGGGCGCTGTGGAAGTCCACGAAGGCGCTACCCACATCGCTCCTGGCCTACGCGGGACCGCTGGTGTATGTCAGTGTTATTGCGACGTGGGCTTTAATGCTGGTCTCCGGATGGGCGTTCATCTACTGGCCGCAACTGCCCGATGCGTTCGTGGTTGATGACGGGATCGGCCTGGAAGATGCTCGCGGGTTCGTGACCGCATTCTACGTGTCACTGACAACGATCAGCACGCTCGGATATGGGGATATCACGCCGGTTCCCTCCTGGCTTCGTATTGTCGGACCGATCCAGTCCCTTCTCGGCTTTCTTCTGCTCACCGCCGCGATCTCCTGGATTCTCGCGATCTATCAGGACATCGAACTGCGCCGGTCACTGGCGCACGAGACGACGTTGCTGAAGGACGCGCTGGAGGAAACCGGAATCGAGTTCCGTAGTCTTGACTCTCGAACGATCGAGCGACTGATCGACGAGGTGACCTCTCGCCTCGTTCTGGTCAGTGGGTCCCTGAGCCAGTTTCCGATTACGTATTTTTTCAGGATCAGCGACGATCGGCAATCGCTCGCCGTAATGTCACTGTTTTTGCTCGAGATCTCCGAGGATCTGGAGGACCAGGAGCTCCCTCGGGAGATCAGTCTCCACTCCCGAATGCTGACTGGAGCGCTGGACCATTTCGCGGAGACGCTGGCGAATGGGTTTGTCAGCGTTGAGTCAGGCGCAACCACCCGCGATATCTTGCGCGCCTATGCCGGTGATCACCGGAGGTCGCTGGACGACTCCCCTGAAGAATGAATTCGCTGCTCTGTGCGGTCGGTTCTTTCGAGATATGCCGACCCCCTCGGTGAAAGCCGGTATCCGGTACCGAGGCTTTCGGTTAACCCGAGGTCCTTTAGCTTTCTGACGTCCCGTTTGAATGCCAGCCGTTCCCGGCCGACCCGCTCGGCAAGGTCTCCGGCACGAGTGGCCGGATGCTCTCGGATCAACGCGAGCACCTGGTGGGTCCATGGACCGTGGCGGCTTGCATCATCGAATCGTTTCAGGCGTTCCGAAATCAGGGCGACCTCTGCGTCATCGAGATCTGCAGTATTTCGTAGCGCAATCCGAGGGTCTTCGCCGGCGACACGAAGCTCGATCCGATAGACCTCTCCTTCGGGCTGTCGAGCCAGAAGCGCATGAAGCTCG
>SKKR01000518.1 GCA_007123655.1 Thermomicrobiaceae bacterium | reverse complement strand
GTGTTTCGGCCCCTCAATGATCCCGTAGATGATCCGTGCCGGCAGAGCCACAGCGGCCAGAAACATCAGATACGCACCGAGGACCACCGCCGCGATGATCACGAACATCCCTGTGGACCAGAAGATGATCGACCCAGCGTCAAGCAATCCCGGGCTCTCCAGGGCAGTCTCTGACAGCCTGAGGAACGCGTCCGCGCTGATCCGGATCTCATTGAACGTGAACACGAAGACCGGTGCGAAGAGCAGCGTGATAATCAGAAACGCATACGACCCCATGTGGCGTGCGTAGACGAGCGCCAGGGAAACAATCGATGTCGCCAGCAACGCGAGACTTACGATCCTGAGCAATTCGGGCGTTGCCGCCGTTTCGAACGGGTCTGACGCATAGTCTCGACCCGTGATCACGATGTAGGCCAGCAACTGACGCCAGTTGTCCAGAACCGTTACCCAGACAAAGAACAGGATGGTCGTAACCACCCCGACCCGGCTCACCGCCCGCCAGAATCCGGACGTGTCATTCATTGCCAGTCTGATCGACGACCTGCTCCGGTATGCCCAGGTGCCGGCAAGCGCCAGAATGATCAGCGAAATTGGAAAGTTGCCCGCCAGAAAATCGTATAGCACCCGTGCCTCTGTTCTGCTCGCCGCCGGTCATATCCGGAATGGCCCGTGCCGCAATTTTACCCGTTGCGCGCCGCACGGGCGACGTCGATCTAGCCGAGGCCAGGCGAGAGCTTGTTGCCTCCAAGCACGTGGAAGTGCAGATGACCAACGGATTGGCCACCGTCATTGCCAACGTTCGTGAGAACCCGATATCCCGAGTCGTCAATTCCATGATCCCGGGCCACCATCGCACAAATTCTGAGCAGGTGTCCGAGAATCTCTGGCTCGTCTCGACAGGCGTCATTCAGGGAATCAAAATGCTTGTTTGTTATGACAAGAATGTGCGTTTTCGCTTGCGGCTCTATGTCCCGGAAAGCAGTGATGTTTTCGTCCTGATAGACCGTATCCGCCGGAAGCTCGCCATGCGCGATCTTGCAGAAAATGCAGTCGTCGGACACCGGTTCCTCCTCATACTCGTTCGATCCAGCAGACGCCAACACTCTATACTCTATCGCAGCAACATGGGAGCGTGAAATGCCGGAACTTCCCGAAGTAGAAACCGTGACCAGAACCCTTGCACCGCTGCTCTGCGGACGGCGGATCGAGCAGGTCGACATTGGTGCCTACACGCGCTGCATCGCGGCCCCGGATCCCGCCTCGTTCGCGGCCCGGATCGCTGGCCGGATGGTCACCAACCTCGCACGTCGAGGCAAGTTCATCGTGATCGGGCTCGATTCCGGTGATCGGGTGACGGTTCATCTCCGGATGACCGGAGAACTTGCGGTCACCGCGCCGGACGCCCCGATTCCGCAGCACACCCACCTTGTCATGGAGCTGAGTGAAGGAGACCAGCTTCGATACACCGACGTGCGGAAGTTCGGGCGCTGGTCGCTCCTGTCACCGGACGAGTATGAAGCCTTCAGTGCGTCACTCGGCGCCGAACCGCTCGACCCGCTGTTCACCCCGGAGCAGTTTCGTGACATGCTCTGGTCGAGAAAACGGATACTCAAGCCACTCTTGCTCGATCAGACGTTCATCACCGGGATCGGCAACATCTACGCGGACGAAGCGCTCTTCCGCGCCAGAATTCATCCCGGACGTCGCTCTCACGAGCTCAGTGAAGCCGAGTCCGTCGCCCTGTACCACACCATCCGTAACGTGCTGACCGGAGCGCTCGCGCATAGAGGAACCACGCTGCGGAACTACCGGGACGGAAACGGTCAGCCCGGCGAAAATCTCGCGCAGCTTCGGATCTACTCCCGCAACGCGGGCGACCCGTGCGATGAGTGCGGGAATCCGGTGGCTCGTCTTGTCATCGGCCAGCGCGGAACGATGTTGTGCCCGGTCTGCCAGGCGCTACCGCAGAACCCGGAAGTCGCCCGCGCGCCAGACTCATCAAGGAGTGGCTAAACCGTGGCCGGCCATCCCCCGTCTCGATCGAGCTGAACCGGGACACCAGTCGCCCGGTTCGATCAGACGTTTATGAATCGTCCCGGGTCTACCTCATCCTTCTCCAGAACCGGGAAATCCCAGCGAACGATATCCGTGTGCATCAGTCCGCTTCCGGTCGCAAAGAGCACCGTCTCGTCATCGGGTTTGAGGAAGCCGGAGGCCTGGAGCTTCTGTGCCGCGATCACGCCTGCTCCAACCTCGGGAGAGGCGAAGAGCCCTTCACGCTGAGCCAGCAGGTTCATTCCGTTAACCATCTCCTGGTCGCTTATCGAGATCGCGGTGCCACCGCTCTCCCGGATCGCATCCAGTATCAGGTAATCACCGATCGCCACCGGAACGCGAAGTCCGGCCGCGATCGTGGACGCGTTCTCCCAGACGGGGGCGTGGCGTTCACCCTGCTCGAACGCTCGAACGATCGGCGCACAGTTCTCCGCCTGCACGGAGATCATCTTTGGCCGCTTGGCGCCGATCAGCCCCATCTGCTCGAGTTCATCGAAAGCCTCCCACATTCCAACGATCCCCGTGCCACCGCCGGTCGGATAGATCAGCGCATCGGGCACTCGCCAGCCCAGCTGTTCGGCGATTTCGATTCCCATCGTCTTCTTACCTTCCTGACGATAGGGTTCCTTGAGCGTCGAGCAGTCGAACCAGCCGTGCTTTTCCGCGCCTCGTCGAATGACCGCGCCACAGTCGTTGATCAACCCCTTAACCAGCAAGACGTGCGCGCCATACATCTGGCATTCAGCCTGCATCACGCTCGGGGCGTCCTGCGGCATCGCGACGATCCCGGTAATACCGGCACGTGCCGCGTAGGCCGTCATCGCCGCGGCGGCATTCCCGGCTGAAGGCATCGCGACCATCGTCGCCCCGATCTCCTTTGCCCGGGCGACCGCGGCGCCCAGTCCTCGTGCCTTGAAGCTCCCGGTCGGGTTCAGGCCTTCATCCTTGACCAGCAGGCGCTCGTAGCCGAAGTCAGCGCCAAGATTCGGCGCCTCATGAAGCGGGGTACCTCCTTCACCGAGTGAGATCGCGTTCGCCGGGTCCGAAACGGGCATGATCTCGAAGTATCGCCACAG
>SKKR01000476.1 GCA_007123655.1 Thermomicrobiaceae bacterium | reverse complement strand
TTGCGGTGACGTCGTCATAATCGACGCCGAGTTCTGCCAGTGAAGCGAGCGCCTGTTCGGCCTGGTGCGCGTTTTCCTCGATCGTTGCGCGCACAGTCCCGTGATCCCGGAACGCATCAACTGATGCCGGCGCCATCGTTTCGACGGTATGGGGGCCAATCAGTGCCTCGATGTACAGCGTGTCCGGGTACTCCGGGTTTTTCGTGCTCGTGCTGGCCCATAGCGGACGCTGCACCTGGGCGCCCTGTTCGGCGAGTTTCTGGAAGTCCGGATTGTCCAGAAACCGCTCCCGGAAACGCTGGTAGGCTACGCGCGCGTTGGCGATCCCGATGGATCCCATCAGCGCTCGCGCCTTTTCACCCGTTTTCTGGTCCGGACTGGAGTCGATAACCATCTGGAGCCGGGCGTCGACTTCCGTGTCGACGCGGCTCACGAAGAAGCTGGCGACGGACGCGACAGTATTCAGTGGACGTTCCGAGGCGACCCGTGCCGCCATTGCGCGAATGTAGGCGTCCGCCACGTTGACGTAATCATTCAGCGAGAACAGCAGTGTGATGTTGACGTTGACTCCATCAGTCAGCAGCGTCTCGATCGCGGGGAGTCCCTGCGGGGTACCCGGCACCTTGATCATAATGTTGGGACGGTCAACGGCGCCGAACAGGCGTTTCGCTTCCGCAATCGAGCCTTCAGTATCGTAGGCGAGTGCGGGAGGTAGTTCGAGCGACACAAAGCCGTCCGCGCCACCGGTGTCATCGTAGATGTGGCGAAGCATATCGGCAGCGCGCCGGATGTCGGCGATCGCCAGCGTCTCGAACACCTTCTCCACGTCAAGGTTCTCGCCAGCCAGCCTGGCGATATCATCGTCATAGGCGTCACCGCTGGAAAAGGCCTTTTCGAAGATGGTCGGGTTCGAGGTTATCCCTCGCAGGCCATCTTCATCGATCAGCCGTTGAAGCTCGCCCGAATCAATGAGTTCTCGACTCAAATTATCGAGCCAGAAGCTCTGTCCGACGTCGGCGAGCTGTTGAAGCGGGTTGGTCATGCTGTTCCCTCCAGGGCGAGCCATCGCACGTGATCCGCCGGGGCGAGACTGCGGGGGCAGGTCTATCGTGGACCGAAGTCGTCAGGCAGTGGAAGTGCCAAAAAACCGGGCCGCCCCGCGTTCGTGTCACATCCGCGTCCCGGTGTCGTCATCAGGTTATCTCCTAGAGTATCTAACAACTGGGTGGCACTTGTCATCCACCTTCGTTTCTGAACCGGGAAACCGGAACCCGGTGAATAGACGTAGATTAAGATGACGAGCTTGTTTACGTTGACCTGACTCGTCTCCGAACAGTCAAGGAGCACGGATGTGCTCCGACCTCCCCTTCCCGCGTTGATCGGGCCATTCGGGCCCGATCTTCGTTTGCCTCCCCTTTGACTTTCTGGCACAACTAGCCGTGTCCCAGAGGCACATGTTACGATCTCAACTCGGCTAGGCGGTGAAGACATCAAGGGTCCTCGGTAACGACCCTGTACGAGGACAGCCCATGCAGGCCAAGCAGCTCTGGCAGGCCGCGCTGGACGATTTACAGCGGAGCCTCTCTCGCGCGAACTATGATACCTGGCTCGGGAATACCCAGATCGTCTCGTTCGAGGACGATTGCGCGACAATCGGCGCCCCGAACAGCTTTGCGGTCGAACAGTTGCAGAACAAGTTCGCGACCCCGATCCAGCAGACGCTCTCGGTTATCGCCGGGCGTCCGATCGCGGTACGGTTCGACGTCATTCAGCGATCGAACGGAGATCGTTCACGGCGGTCGAACGGAGAGGCCGTACCCGAGGTGCGCGCGAGTGAATCCCGGCAGGAGCGCACGGCTCCCGGCAGGACGAATGGTCCCGCGTCCTCAGGGGCGACGTCAGCCATGCAGCTGGAGCTGACCTCGACGCCGGAACATGGTCTGAACCCGAAGTACGTTTTTGATAACTTCGTGGTTGGTTCCAGCAATCAGCTGGCGCACGCCGCGTCGATGGCGGTTGCCGACCGGCCGGCGGAGTCGTTCAATCCGCTGTTCATATACGGAGATGTCGGGCTCGGCAAGACCCACCTGCTGCACGCGATCGGCCATCGGGCCTGGTCCCGCCGGACGGATCTGAAGATTCGATACGTCTCCTTCGAGTCGTTCATGAACGAGTTGATCCTTGCCATCCGCCACAAGAACAACGCCGAGTTCCGGGACCGGTATCGAACCATCGACATTCTGATGATCGACGACATCCAGTTCATTGTCGGCAAGGAGAGTACGCAGGAGGAGCTCTTCCATACGTTCAACTCACTGCACCAGGCCGGAAAGCAGGTGGTTATCAGTAGCGACCGCCCGCCGCGATCGATCCCAACCCTTCATGACCGGCTCCGGTCACGCTTCGAGGGAGGACTCCTGGCTGATCTTCAGCCGCCGGACGTCGAGACGCGCGAGGCGATCATCTTCGAGAAGGGAAAGGCGCTTGGCCAGGCGGTCCCGCCGGACGTCGTGCAGTACATTGCCCGGAAGATCGAGAGCAACATCCGCGAGCTGGAAGGGGCGCTGAACAAGATCGTGGCCCTCGCTGATGTCTACCGGCTCCCGATTACGGTGGACCTTGCCGTTCAGGCACTGACCGATCAGGCGATCGAGCAACGCCGCAGGGAGATAACTCCTCCGAGGATCATCGAAGCGGTTACCGAGTACTACGGGATCAGCCATGCGGAGATCACCGGGAAAGGGCGGCGAAAGGATCTGGTTCGCCCGCGTCAGATCGCGATGTATCTGATTCGTGAGGAGGCCGGGTCGTCGCTGGTTGACATTGGCAGCTATCTGGGCAAGCGAGACCACAGCACTGTCGTACACGGGATCGAGAAGATCGAATCCCAACTGCAATCGGACCAGCAACTGCGAAATGAACTGATGGATATCCGGGAGCGCATGTACACGACGCCGGTCGCGGTGAGCTAATCCCTTCGAGCAATTTACCCGACAAAGCAGTTGACTCGAGTCGGAGCCGTTGGCCACCTCGACATGTCGTACCATGATCGCCCGTATTGTTCGGCGCCGGGGTGGGAGGATTCTATGTCCGAAAACCGTGACGATGAACTGCGTAACTCGGATGCCTACTTCCATGTCG
>SKKR01000256.1 GCA_007123655.1 Thermomicrobiaceae bacterium | reverse complement strand
GAGAGTCAGTCCTGACGCGTAATCCCCGGAAGGTCCAGCCCGTGGTCACGGGCGAACGCCCTGGCCGTCTCATATCCGGCGTCCGCGTGGCGCATTACGCCGGTCCCTGGATCACTCGTCAGTACCCGCTCGAGTTTTGCTGCCGCGAGGTCTGACCCGTCGGCGACGACCACCATCCCCGCGTGGATCGAGAGGCCGATTCCAACGCCGCCGCCGTGGTGTACCGATACCCACGACGCGCCTGAGGCCGTGTTGACGAGCGCATTGAGGATCGGCCAGTCCGCGATCGCATCGGATCCATCACGCATTGACTCAGTCTCTCGGTACGGGGATGCGACAGAACCGGTGTCCAGATGGTCCCGTCCGATCACGATCGGCGCGGAGATCTCGCCGCTGCGAACCAGCTCGTTGATCTTCATACCGAAACGAAGCCGATCACCGTACCCGAGCCAGCAGATGCGGGCCGGGAGTCCCTGGAAGTGGACCTGTTCCTGAGCCATCTGGATCCAGCGTCGCAAGTGGCTATCTTCCGGGAAGAGTTCCAGAATCGCCTGATCTGAGCGGCGGATGTCCGCCGGGTCGCCGGAAAGCGCCACCCATCGGAACGGGCCTTTGCCTTCGCAGAACATGGGTCGGATGAACGCGGGTACGAAGCCCGGATAGTCGAACGCATCAGCGACTCCGGCCTGTTTCGCTTCCCCGCGAAGATTGTTTCCGTAGTCGAACGCGATACTGCCGCGCCGCTGGAATTCAAGAATCGCCTGCACATGGCGACCCATGCTCTCTCTGCTTCGCTGGATGTAGAGGTCCGGCTGATGCGCGCGAAGTGTCAGTGCGTCATCCAGACTGATCTCCGCCGGGACATAGCCCCCGAGCGCGTCGTGCGCCGATGTCTGGTCGGTGACGATATCCGGCACGAACTCGCGCCGGACGAGTTCCGGCAACACTTCCGCGGCATTGCCGATCAATGCGACTGACCGGGGGATCCTATCTCGCCGCGCTTCGGTGACCAGGTCCAGCGCCTTATCAAGATCCACGGCCAGGTGCTCGCAGTAGCCTGTCTGCACGCGTCGTCTTGCCCGCTGCGGGTCGACCTCGATGACGAGGGCGATCCCGTCGTTCATCGTGACCGCCAGGGGCTGGGCGCCGCCCATTCCTCCGAGTCCCGCGGTGAGGACGACTCGTCCACTCAGTGTCCCGCTGAAGTGTTGCCGGGCGCATTCGGCGAATGTCTCGTAGGTTCCCTGCAGAATCCCCTGAGTGCCGATATAGATCCAGCTTCCCGCCGTCATCTGCCCGTACATGGTCAGGCCGAGTTGCTCCAGACGGCGGAACTCGGCCCAGTTGGCCCATTCCGGAACGATCATGGAGTTCGAGATCAGAACCCGTGGCGCCATTTCATGCGTTCGAAAGATTCCGACAGGTTTTCCGGATTGCACAAGAAGCGTCTGGTCATTCTCGAGCCGCTGAAGAGAAGTGACGATGCTGTCGTATGCGCTCCAGTCCCGGGCTGCCCGGCCGGTACCGCCGTAGACGATGAGGTTGGCTGGGTCCTCCGCGACTTCGGGGTCCAGGTTATTCATCAGCATCCGCATCGCCGCCTCCTGCTGCCAGGACTTGCAGGTGATCTGCCCGCCACGGGGGGCGTGGATGGGACCGCGGGTATTCTCTGACACGTTGTCCGCCTTTCACTCCCAGGCACGTGGGCATCGCCGCACACGTCGTCGATTGCTTACACTCGCTCGGGCTGGAACTCAGGTGACATTGTAGCGGAGATCCTCTGTACATACGGACGGTAGTCCTGAGAATGACCCTCGCTTGTCCGATCCCGCGACATCTGGGTCAATTCTCGTGTACCCTGACTGCGGAGTGTCACCACGGTGGACCGTTGTCGGCCCGCTGGCGCTCCCGGATGCCGATCGATGAAAGCCGATTGAAGGGTTAATCCCGGTACGTGGTCGACCTGTCATCGCCTCATCGCAAGCGAGTGATCCTGATCATCCTGGCCCTGGCATTCATTGGCTGGGTGCTCTGGGAGACACGCCAGTCACTTGTTCCGTTCGTTCTGGGCGGGGTTTTCGCCTATTTGATGGCCCCGGTCGTAAACCTCTTTCAACTCGTATTTCCGCGTCGCGGCGTTCTGGCGGGTGTCGGCAGGGTTTTCGCGATCCTGCTGACATACGCGATCTTCCTGAGTGTCCTGGTGACCGCAGGGTTCTATCTCATCCCGCCGTTACTCCGAGAGACCGTCGAGTTCATTGAAGAGTTGCCGCGATACTGGCAGATCGCCCGGCGTGAGTTCGATCTGCTCATGACGTATTACGAAGAAGAGGTGCCAGACCCGTGGAAGGAGCAGATCGAAGACAGTCTCGGTGAGCTCGGTTCGCAGGTTCTCTCAACGATTCGATCCGCCCTGATGATGACACTTGGCGCTGTCAGTACGATCATCGGCTTCGCCGCCGGACTTGCGCTGCTGCCGCTCTGGATGTACTACGTCTTGCGTGATCGGTCCGAGGGTGCCGAGCGATTCTATACGATGTGGCCGCGTACCTGGCAGTACGACGTCCGGAACATGGTCATGATCGTGGACCGGGTGTTTTCCGCGTACATTCGCGGACAGATCTTTGTCAGCGTCACGGTTGGCGTCGCAACCGGCATTACGATGTGGTTGATCGGCGTCGAGCCCGCCCTCGTTCTCGGTCTTCTGGCCGGCGTCACGAACTTGATCCCGATCCTCGGACCAATTATCGCGTTCTTCATTATCGCCCTGGTCGCGCTGGCGACCGAACCGGATCGCCTCTGGCTGGTCGCGCTCGCCTTCATCGGAATTCAGCAGCTTGAAAGCACTTTCCTGGTTCCGAGGATTCATGGGTACGCTGTGCGAGTCCATCCGGCAATCGTGATGGTCCTTGTCGTGATCGGCGGATCTCTCTGGGGTCTGTGGGGCATGATCGTGATTCTGCCGCTTGCAGCGGCGGCGAGAGACGTTTTCGTCTACGTCTACAGCCGGATCGAGGATCCGGACGAAACAACTGACATCGAGGAACCAGAGCCGCTCGAGGAGCTCGAAGACGCGGATCATCGGGACAGGCGTTCGATTGCCGACTCCTCATGATGCAGCTCCCGTTCTACTCGAGCATTG
>SKKR01000179.1 GCA_007123655.1 Thermomicrobiaceae bacterium | reverse complement strand
TGCAATACGCGGACTTCTGGGTTGAGAGCGTGATGGGCCCACAACCGGCATCGAGCATGTTCAGTTCGAACCCGCTGATGCGGTGGTACATGGATGTGTACTACATGCGGGTGTTCATCACGGTGGACCCGGTCCGGATCGCCTGGTGGCCGGAGGGTGACCACTTACAGCCGATGCAGTCAATCAAGGTAACCAGCTATGTGGGATGAAATCTACGATGCGCTCGAGCGACATGACGATGCCCTGCTTACCGGCTACGACCGCGACGGTTTTCCGTTCAGCGTCCGGTGTATGCCGGTAGTCGATCGCCAGAACCGGCGTCTGAACGTTGATGTTCCGGAAGCGTCCGGTATCCAGCCCGGCAAAGCGTCGATCCTGATGCACAGTCACGACGAAGACCTCTGGAATCTCGTCCAGTTCCTGATCCGGGGCACACTGGTTCGCACCAGCGAGGGGCACTACTTCGTGCCGGCGTCGATCAATGGGTCGCCACGGCCTGCCGGCGGGATGGACGCAATCCGCACACTTCGTGGCATCCGCCGGCGGGGAAACGCATATCTGAAGCGACACGACATTCCGCGGCCGAAGATTCCCTGGGGCGACGTCAAACAACTTCAGGAACGCGCTCGAGAATGGCGGGTGCAGCGGACTACGGAACGCTCTGACTAGAAGATCCAGCGATCGTTCGGCGGTTAGCCGGATGCCCGATGGTAAACTGTCCGCATCGCTCACGCGTCAATTCGATTCCGGACAGAGCCATTGGACATGCTACGGAGAATCTCGCTGGCGCTGCTGGTCGTTGCCGGTCTCTCGCTGGCCACTGCTTCAATCCTGTACGTTGATCGCTCAAGCGCTCAGGGCGTCGATAGCCTCATCTGCGTCGCGCCGGATGGCGATCCGTCAGCAACGGGTTCCTGCTGGGATGATCCGATCGACCTGGCGACGGCTACCCGAACCGCCGAGCCGGGTGCCCGGATCTGGCTGAGGCAGGGAATCTATGTCGCCCGGAACGATCCCTATTCGGCCTTCTATCTCCCGGATGGCGTCACGATAACTGGCGGATTCACTGGTTCCAACAACAACATCGACGAGCGGAGTACCGATCCACGGGAAACGGTGCTGGATGGCGAATCGATCCGGTTTACAGTACTCGTTGCGGCCGGGGTAACGGACTCCAGTGTCGAGGGTCTGACGATTAGAAAAGGCTCGGCGACGCTCATTGCCGAAGAGGCGATGGATCTCCACCGTCGTGGCGGCGGAGTATTCATCTCCAACTCACGTGTGACCTTTCGAGATGTCCTGATCGAGGGAAACCAGGCGCGATTCGGCGGCGCGGGGATGTACATCGACGACCCCGGTGACATCACGCTGGAAAACGTCGAGTTCCGGAACAACCAGACCACACACCCACAGAGCGGACGGGGTGGAGGATTGCGAGTGAACTCCGGATCCGTGGTGATGGCCGACGTCTCGTTCACCGAGAACCGCGCCGTTCGGGGTGGAGGGATGTTCATCGACGCCGGAGACGTAACGATCACGGATTCCGAATTCACTGGTAACGAAGCGGCGGACTGGGGCGGTGGGTTCGCGCTACGTACCGGGTCTCTGTCGATTACCGATTCCGCAGTCACGAAGAACCATGCCGTCCACGATGGCGGCGGCCTGTTCGCGTCCGAACTGGGACAGTCACTATCAATCGAGCACAGCACGATAACTGGAAATGTCGCAGGGGATGGTGGCGGTGGGGCCTGGATCAAGGCCTCAGAGGCCGAAATCTACCGGGCGGAGTTCAACGACAACGATGCCGGGACCGGCCCAGGAGGCGGACTCTACCTCGAGGGTTCAGCGTCAATCATCCGATCCTCTCGAATCCAGGGCAATCATGCGGTGGCTGGCGGCGGACTCGCGATTCGAGATGCCGATACCGAAATCGTCAACAGCCTGATAAGCGGGAACGAAGCAAGACAATCCGCATCCTCAACTGGCCGCCGAATTCCTGCCGAGAAGGAAGCCCAACGCGATCGAGCAGCCAGCCAGAACAACGACTCCGAAGACCAGCAAGAGGCTTCGGACGACATAGCTGAACGCTCCGGTGGGGCCATGCTCGTCTCCGGTGACGGATCCGTCTCGTTGACCAATGTGACGGTCGCCGCAAACCAGAGCGAAGGGCTGGGCACGGCAATCTACCACACCGGCGGCACCGCCATGAACCTGCAGAACTCGATCATCTTCGGCAACCAACGCACACTGCCCGGCAACGACCGAAGCGGACCGGACATCGTATTCGCCGCACCCAACTCACTCGACCCGCATCAGGTTCAGCTAGGCCACTCGATCATCGAACACGGGTGTCCAGACGGGGAACTGATCCAATGCTCGCAGGTAAGTCGGGACGATCCCCGATTTCGGTATATGCCGGATCGGAACGCAGTCCCGACCTCTTCCGGAGACTTCCGCCTCTGGTTCACATCACCAGCAATCGATGCCGGCGATGCAGCTGAGCTTCCGGTCGACGTCCAGTTCGACCTCAACAACGAGCGGCGTATGGTGGAGAAGCAGCCAGATCGCACATATCGAAATCAGGAATCGATCCTCGACCTCGGCGCGTTCGAAGCGCAGATCCCGGAGAATGAGCTCGAGATTCCCATCTCTATCTCACACGAGAGCCCGGAAGGGACACTCGTAATTGACGTATCGGCCGAGAGCGCTGGCGTACTGGACGGAACGGTCGTGATCGACACCGAACGGATAACCGTCGACGAGTTTCGTCCGGGTCGGATCTATCGGGAGGACGATCTGATCATTCTCGACGGTGAAGCGCTGCTACCATCCGGCAGGTTGGCCGGAATCATCATCGAATATGGACCCGGGTCGACGGAAGATTCAGGATCCGTGCAGGTCTCGCTGGATACCGGGGAGTCCACTGGATGGCTGGATCTGGATTGATGCGGATTCGGTCAGGATACGAGTCCGGTTTGTCCGACCGCTCCAAGCACAATCAACACGCCGGCGAGGGCGATGGCGAGTGAGCTAAACACCGGAAGTAGCCCCGGAGCCCGAGTCTCGAAGGAATAGCGCTCAAACACCGACCGCAGATAGACCATCAGCAGGCCAATCGCCGTTAGCACTGCTGCAAGCCCGAG
>SKKR01000130.1 GCA_007123655.1 Thermomicrobiaceae bacterium | reverse complement strand
CTTGCCCGTCGAATCGGTAACGGATAGTGGTAATACGCCGCGGTTCGTTTTCCTCCGGGGGCGGTGGGCCTACTCTGGACGTAAACGCGAGCGTTCGTCCGTCCGGGCTCCAGCAGTGGCCCGCGATCCCGCCGGGAAGTTCGGTTATCTTGAATGGTTCGCCCCCGTCAACCCGAATGGCCCAGAGTTGCTCCTCGCCGCTGCGATTGCTGGTGAATGCGATCCATTTACCGTCCGGAGACCACTCGGGATTCAGGTCCTTGAAATCACTCGAGGTGAGCGCTCGATCTACGCGGTCATTGAGCGCGAGGATTCTCAGCGAGGAACGCTCGTCGTTCGTGTCGTCGTTCAATTCCGTCAACGTGTAGGCGACCACCTGACCGTCTGGTGACAGCTTCGGCGCGCTGACGATTCTGATCTCGAACAGATCCCTGATGTTTACAAGCCTTCTTCGGGACACGGGCAATCTCCTTGAGTTCGGGACGCCGGAACCGCGAATTCCGGTCAAAGCTCCAGTTCCCTGAACGACGCGTTGAGAATCGTTCCGATCAGGGAGCCGAGTAGCGTCAGCAGCAGGGTAACAATGAACACCGGGACGGACTGCACCAGCGCATAGTTGAGCAGGTGGCTGGAGTACTCGGGCATCGACATCGCTGGTGACCAGAGTAGCCCGGCGTACAGTACCGTTGCCACGAGTGCGACACCGGGAGCGGCGACGAACACCCGCTTGAGATCAATCAGCACGATACTGGAGAGAATGGCGACGGTCAAAATCAATCCCGCGGCCAGCCAGAACGAGATCTCCACCACCGAGAGCGTGGCGAGTGGCTGGGCAGTCATTGAGAACGCCGCCGTGGACACGACACCGGAAGCCGAGACTGTGGTGAGCCACTGAAGCGTTCGGCTCATCCGTGGACATCCATGTTATATCGAAACGGAAGCCATTGTGGTTCGCTCAGCCCTTCGACCGATACCTGCAGGCGTCCGTTAACGTTCCACGTCGCGTTCGGGTTTTCACGCCGGTCGCTCAGAAACGCGACGTCGTCCCCTGTCACCTGCTGCGTTGTCTGCAGGGAGGCTGACTCACCGGGTTCCAGCAGAAATTCCTCGAAACGCTGAGAGCCACCGGTCACGGAGCGGCCGTCCAGCCGGAGTCCGGTCTCAAGCACGTGGACCTGGAGGGTTTCATCCGAGTTGTTGACGACCGTCACGTCCACGGTGATCCGGCGGTTGTCTTCCAGGACCTCGACCGCGTCGAGGGACATGGAAAGCTGATCGAAGCCCTGCCAGAGCGAGATCCAGTTGCGGGCGGACGATCCCATGCTGAAGATTGCCAGCATGGCAATCCCCACCAGAACCGCAAGCACGATTGTGTTTCCGGATGAGGTGTTCGTGCTTATGGCCGGGGTTCCGATCCAGTGACGGGCGCGAGGATGATCGCCTCAACGACTTCATCCGGCTGATAGTCGTGGTCTCGTGGCGCGATCTGTACGAACGCGTTTGCGCCGACCATCGACATCAGCCGCGCCGACTGCTGAGGGCCCGTCGTCCGCGCCCAGAGAGCGCCCTGATCGTCGCTCGTTACTACGGCGCGCATGTACTCGATGCGATCACTGCCCTGCACGGGCTCGGCGAGCCGGACGGTTGCCAGTCTGGGCGCCGGGTGGGGCTGTCCCGTAATGATTCGCAGGGCCGTCTTGATAAAGACCTCGAACCCGACCAGAGCAGAGACCGGGTTGCCGGGAAGTCCGAACACCAGTGTCTGGCCAGTGGTCATGAAGTTCAGCGGTTTGCCAGGTTTCATGTACAGCCGCTGAAAGTGAACGTTTCCCAGTTCCATGAACAGCGACTTGAGCAGGTCTTTCTCGCCAACGGACACGCCACCGGACGTGATCACCACGTCGCTCCTACCGATGAGATCGCCGACTAGTGTGCGTAGGCTGTCTTCGTCATCCGGGCCGTGTCCGCAGTAGATAACATCGCACCCGAACGCCTCGGCGGCGACTTTGAGCGAAAAGCGATTCGAGTCGCGGATCTGGCCGGGCCCGGGTTCCTGGTCCGGTTCAACGAGTTCATCCCCGGTTGACAGAACGCTCACCCGCGGTTTGCGTACCACATTGACCCGTGCGTGCCCGAGACTTGCCAGGAGGCCCACTTCCGCCGGGCCGATAACGGCGCCGGCTTCGATGAGGATATCGCCGCTGCGGAGATCGGACCCAACCGGCCTGATGTTGACGCCTTCCCGAAGCTCGTCATCGTTGATAATGACATGATCGTCGCGAAGCTCGGTGTTTTCGACCGGGACGACCGTGTTGGCGCCCTTGGGCACCGGCGCACCGGTCATGATCCTCGCCGCGGTACCTTCGGTAATCTCAATGTCCAGCATGTCGCCGGCGTACTGGTCCCCGATAATCTCTCGCCAGGGCGAGACGTCGTCGGCAATAACCGCGAATCCGTCCATTGTGGACGCAGGAAATGGCGGCAAGTCTCGATCAGCCACCAGCGGTTCGGCAAGGATCCGTCCCCCGGCGTCATGCAGGTGCACCTGTTCGGCCGGGAGTCGCTCGTTCACCTCGCGGAATACGATGTCCAGAGCTTCCTGCGGCGGCAACAGTCGGTCGGTCGTGCTCATTCGAAATGCCTTCTCTGCGGGTGTAGGGCGGACTGAACTATCAGCGTGGATCTTAACACAGGAACCGTGGAACGACTCCTCGGTCGGCGACCCTCACATTGCCCGCGGTCTTGTTCGTTCGCTGCAGTCGGGTTGTCTTGTGAAGCACTTTTGACAGTTTCCCGGTTAGGCGAGTATATTTGCCCGATAGATGCCACGTTTCTCGCGCAATTCTGGATTCCTCAAGCATGTCCAAACCGGAACCCGTCCACCGTACAGACGAAGAAACGGCCGATGCTCCGACCGCTGTGGCCGGATCACTTGCGCCTACCTGGGAAACGCTGGCGGAGGTTATCGCCGAAAACATCCCGGGAGTTGACACGACCAACGTCCGGCGGGCCTACGAGTTTGCTAACGAGCAGCACTCCCAGGTGCGACGCAAGTCAGGGGAACCGTATATCTCCCATCCCATTGCGGTCGCGATCATCCTGGCAGAGATGCAACTCGACCCGGATACGCTGGCCGCGGCGCTG
>SKKR01000005.1 GCA_007123655.1 Thermomicrobiaceae bacterium | reverse complement strand
GCGTCGATCTCGCCTCGCTTGTAGCGATCTTCCAGGATTTCGTCCGGGGTTCTCGTGTCACCGCCCGTCATCAGCCCCCGGATGACCCGGTAAATGATGCGCGCCAGCAAGGCTATGAGCGCGACGATCAGCACAACAACAAGCAATTCAGTAAATCCCATGGCTGTCACATTCCTGTTCTGACGGGGCGACTGGCCTGACAGTCCCGCGCTGGACCGGCCCCGTTTCGGATGCGACGCAGCGCGTGTCGCTCGGTGCCGGGAGGCCGGTCGTCATGATCTTCTACAACGATAAAAGGAAAAAGCCACGATTCAGACCAACGACGGGGCGAGAACCTTACAGTCTCGTGTCAATCCGATTCCGGTCGATGGTGAGAGACCGTGCCCGGGAGCCGGACGCGATTGCTCGGGCCGGAATCGTAGGGGTCTCGTTCTTCGGCGATCTCGACCAGCCCATCACGCGCCAGGCCGTCGATCACGTCGCGCAACCAGGGTTCGTGGGACCGTGTGTAATCATCCCGTACCCGGGATCCGAGTAGATCGAGATTCAGCCCGTCCGTGTCGTGCGGAGACTCCTGGAGCGCCCTGAGGACTCGCCCCCGGTAGAATCGGTTGGAGCCTTCGAACGGAGCCTCCTGCTTGCGCCGGAACCCGTTCCGCCCGAGCTCAGCCAGGACGGTCTGAATCTGCGGGAACGAGCGGCAGCGGTCTTGAACCGGACAGGTCAGGCAGGCCGGATTGCGCGCGGTGCATTGCAGCGCACCGAACTCGATCAGTGTCTGGCCCCACTCCCACCCGTTCCCGGCGGGCACGACCGACGTTGCCAGCGACTCCATCTGCCGCTGGTTTCGCGATTGCTCCGGCACTTCCGGGCCGACGAAGAGGCGGTGGAGGACGCGACGGATGTTGGTGTCCAGGAACCCGACATCCTGCTCCAGCGCGAAACAGGCAATGGCTCCGGCGGTGTACGGTCCGATTCCCGGCAGGGACTTCAGCGTCGCGACGTCGGACGGGAACTCACCGCCATACTCGTCAACGACTGCCTTTGCAGCGCGCTGGAGATTGACCGCACGTCGGTTGTAGCCAAGCCCGGCCCACTCGCGGATGACGTCGGCTGTGGGCGCGCCGGCCAGCGCCTCGGCAGTTGGGAACCGTTCCAGGAACGAGTGGTAGCGAGGTATGACGCGGTCGACCTGTGTCTGCTGCAGCATGACCTCGGAGACGAGGATCCGGTAGGGATCCCGTGTGTGACGCCAGGGGAGGTCGCGGGCGTTCGCCCGGTACCAGTCGAGCAAGGCTCGCTGGATTTCGGGGAATTCTTCAGGGACATCAGGGTGGCGATCGTGGCTGATGCGAGCGTTCATGCCAGGATTGTAGCAGCCGGTTCCCGCGTGGACGCGCCCGGTGTAGGATGTCCTGAACCGGGTTTGGGAAGGATGACTGATGGCCAAGTTGCGAGCCGGTCTGATAGGCACCGGGACGATCGCCCACAGTGCCCACCTGCCGGCGATCCGCTACCTGCATCACGATGTCGAACTGGTCGCCGTTGCGGATATTCGGCCGGATGCTGCAAAAGCGGCCGTGCGGGACTACGGCGCCGAGTTCTGGTACTCGGATTACCGTGATCTGCTCGAACGGGCCGATATCGACTTCGTCGACATCTGTTCGCCGGAGTTCCTGCACTGTGAGCAGGTCGTCGCGGCTGTTGAGTCCGGGAAACACGTCCTCTGCGAGAAGCCGATGGCGGCGTCCGTTGCCGAGGCCGATGAGATGATCGCCGCGGCGAAACGGAGCGGTGTTCTGCTAATGATCGGCCACAGCCGGCGGTTCACTGATCGCTACCGGCACGCCTGGCAAGCGGTGGCTGAAGGAAAGATCGGCGCGGTGCAGGTGATCCGGGAGAACGAACGCAGACCGGCCGCGATGTACTCGGCGCTCGATCTGGCGACCGGCTACTGGTCACCCGGCGGCGAACGTCCCTGGATCGCCGATCCGGAGTACACCTACGGGGCGGCGCTGACCAACGCGGTGCACGAGATGGATCTCGCCCGCTGGTTCGCCGGGGACGATGCGGTTTCGGTCGACGCCGAGTCCCGGATTGCGGGTGAAGGCGTCGAGGTCGCCGATTTTCTCTCCTACGTGATTCAGTTCAGAAATGGCGCAATCGGCGCGGCGGAGATCGTCAACAACCTGCCCACATCCTATCCCTACTTCCATATGCTCGAGATCTACGGCACCGACGGTTATGTCAAGGCAGTAGATCCGGAGCAATCGCCGTACGAGATCTGGCGAGACGCCGGGATGCGGTACCCCGCAAATTTCGACCAGCTGCTTCACATCGATAACGCCTACATCCGTGAGATCGGCTGGTTCGTCCGGGCGATCCAGATGGGGACTCCACCGCCCCTTGATCCATGGGACGCTCGCCAGGCGCTGGCCCTCTCGCTGGCCGCGGTTGAGTCCAGCGATTCCGGGCGGAAGGTATTCCTGTCCGAGATGGAGCCGGATCGAGGTGCGGGGTGACCGTCGAACCGAAGTTGACGATTGCCGGTAACAGTGATCTAGCCGTAGAGGTATCGCGGCATGCGCTTTCTGCGGGAATGGCGGATCCGGTCTATCTGTGGCGGGATCCCGCCGATCCGGTCGTCGGTCGCTCCCCGGTGGTGATCGTGGCTGATCCGGACGAGCGAGCCGGGTTTGCGCGCCTGTGCCTTGAGGCGGATGTACGGGCAGTGACGCTCCCGATTCCGTCACCCGATGACGACCTCCGAACAGCTATCGAAACAGGCCACCTGAAGCAGGTCAGCCGGCTGCTCGGACTGCCCGTCATGGCCAGGCTGTATGAGGACTGCCTGGCCGGGGTTGCCGGTCGCCGGTACGGCGTCTTCGCCGCGCACCGGTTGCCGCGGAATCATGCCGCGCTGGTGGAGGAATCACTGGCCGATCTGGTCTGTTACGCAACATTGCTGATCGATTCGCCGTTCGTCAGTCTCCGCGAGATCGACGCCACACCACCCGAAAACGGCTTCGCCGGACGGTTCGTTATAGCCCGGTTCGCCGATGACACGATTGCCACGCTTGAGGTCAGCGTGGTCCTCCCCGACGCGCCTGAACCGCACGGTGAGGTTCTGTTCGAACTGACCGGCG
>SKKR01000342.1 GCA_007123655.1 Thermomicrobiaceae bacterium | reverse complement strand
GATCAACACGTCCATGTCATAGCTCCCGGCTTCTTCGACATCCGACATGTCCACGGTGGCGGCGACGCTTTCCCGCTCGAGTGGCGCGACAATGCTCTGCGGGCCCTGAATGGTCACGTCAACGATCGGCGGATCACCAACCAGTTCCAGGTCTTCGTCAAGGTTGGTCATGACGACGGGAAGGCCGCCTAGTGTGCGCGTGATCTCCGGGTCGTTCTGGTACGTGACCCAGGCCCAGAGGCCGAACGCGAGAATCAGCGCTACGAGAACCCGGAGCAGATTGCCCGTACCGAAAAAGCGTCGGACGCTAGCTAGCCCTTGTCGGAGCCTTCGAGACGTCATCACTCGTTGCAAAATCGAACTGTCCATCCTCGCGTGGTTCGGTCTGGTCTCGGCTGGTGCGTCGAGTGCCGGAGCGATCCTGCCGATCGGTCCGTTCCAGCTTCAGCAGCGCCCGAAGCACGCGGCGTAGTCGTTCCTGATCAAGGTTCCGCGCGAGTCGTCCGGTACTGTGCGCCACGGAGATCTGACCGGTCTCCTCGGACACGATGACCGCAATAGCGTCAGACTCTTCAGTGATTCCAATCGCGGCCCGGTGGCGCGTTCCAAGCTGTCCCCCTGTGGCAACGTTGTCACTGAGCGGTAACACACAGCTGGCTGCGAGCACCCTGTCCCCGCGGATGATCGCCGCACCGTCGTGTAGCGGCGTATTCGGGTAGAAAATACTTATAAGCAGTTGCCGGGTCACGAGCGCGTTGATCTGTACCCCTCGGTCGACATAATCCTGTAGCCCGGTGTCTCGTTCGATCACCATGATTCCGCCGAATCGCAGTCTGGACAGCTGCGCGGAGGCGCGAGTAATTTCCTCCACGGCGCGTTCGAGAGCCGCGTCCGGCCGGGTTGATCCGAACACCGGCCAGGTACGACCGAGTTGCTCGAGCGCCCGCCGCAGTTCAGGCTGGAAGACGATGGGAACGGCGATGATCAGCGCCGGGAGGGCATGTCCGAGAATCCAGTTGAGTGCGCTTAGGTTGAAAATGTTCGCGACACCGATGACGACGACCAGAAGTATGGCAAGTCCCCGGATCAGTTGCGTCGCGCGGGTACCCTGTGCGATCCAGAGTACAAGGAAGAAGATTATCGCGACGGCGAGGATGTCGACCAGCGCTCGAAGGTCGAGTCTTGTGAATATCCAGGGGAGTTCCGGCATCGTGTCATCCTGAGAGAGCAGCGCTTACCCGCGCGCGTCTGGCAATTGTAACACGCAGTATCGCCCGCCCCGCCGGATATCTCAACCGCTGCGTTTACTGTCCCTCGCCATCGCGGCGATCGCGGAACGCTTCGCCTTGACGGCCGGATCGTCCGGAGCGAGAGCCGCCAGCCGGCGGTAAACGCGGTCCGCCTGACCGTACTCCTGGATCGAGGCAAGCAACTCGCCGAGCTGATGATAGGACTGCGGATCGTTCGGATTGAGCGCGATCATCTGGTGAGAGGCCGCGATCGCTTCGTCCGGGTCTCCGTTCTTCTGCGCAATCCTTGCAATTTCGCGCAACTGCGTCAGCGCCGCGTCAGTCAGCCCGTGCTGCACATATGTCGTCACGGCTGCGTGTCGAAGTCTGGTCGCGTTCGGATCAAAGCTGATCAGCAAGCGATGCAGTTTCGTGACCGTTTCCCATTCTCCGGTCATGGAAGCGATTTCGATTGCACGGTGCAGCGGGATCTCCGCATCCTGGACCTTTCCTGCCCGATGCAGCAGTCGACCTTGCATCACGAGTTGATCGATCGCTTTTGAGAAATGGCCGACTTTCACGCAATTGTCGACGATCCTGTTTCGCAAACTGATGTTTCCTGGTGTCAGCTTGACCATTGTTTCAAGGATGCCGACTGCCGCTGAATAGTTGCGGCGATCCTCATGCTGAGTCGCCAGTTGATCGAGTTCGCGCAGGGCGTCGGCCTTCGACCCGGACCGTCCCATGATCTCAGCGCGGCTCCGGAGGATCTCGGAATCGTTCGGGTATTCCCCGGCCAGCGCACCCAGGATCTCCAGTGCTTCGGGATACTGCTCCTGATCTTTGAGGATGTTTGCGAGCTCCAGTCCGACCGACTTCCGCGTTGCTGGCGGCTCGAAGATGTCACTTGAATCGGCGACCTGCAGGACGCTCGGGTCACCGAGCGTCTTAAAGACCTCGCTGAGAGTCCGGATCCTGCTCATGTCATCGCTCGGCGTGCGGGCTATCCGTTCAAGACCTATCCCCGTCAGATATGACTCCACACGGTCCTGTGGTTCAACGGTCTGGAACAATCCTTCCGCTTCGGAGTGATCCCCCGCGGCAGCCGCAAACAACCCAGCCAGGATCAGCGTCCGGTGCGGGTCGTCCAGGATCGGGACAATGAATTCCATCACCGCGGCAACACCGCGATAGTCCAGCGTCTGGTCCCGTAGCCCCTTGCACACCGGCCCTGCGACCAGCCAGTTTGGCGCCTGGTCCATGTCGAACACCGCCAGAAACGCGGTCAGCGCCAGGTTTTCCGGCCAGATCCGATCAGCATCGCAACTGTCGCGAAAGTCACGCATCGCCTGCTGGCAATCGCTCGTTCGACCGTCGCGAAGGTATTCCCGCACCAGGTATGCGATTGCGAGGGGCTTGTCAGGCTGAGCGTCACGCCACGATTCGGCCAGGTCGACCGCCTCTTCAGTGCGACCGTGGGAAACCAGACTGTCGATCGCAGCTGGGACGTACGGCGCGATCAGTTTCGGGTCATTTCGTTCGATTGCAGCCCACGCAACTCGCAGAGTATTCTCCGGCGAGGGGTTCACATGCGCGAATAGCTTCGCGAGCTGAAGTTCGAACCGATCCTCTCGAAGCGTTTCCTGATGCGACACGATCGTATGGGTGAGCGTGCGCGCGCGATCTCGTCGGTGGGTGGCAAACAGGAGTTCCGTGGTTCTGATGAAGCCCGGGATGTACTCCGGAGCGATCGCATTGACGGCCATAGAGGCGTCCAGCGCGCTCTCAAGACGTTCCTGACGAATGTCGTTGTCGGACTCCCGGAGCCGAGCTCGTGCGTCCGCTGAGAGCGAGTCGACCCCCGGCAGGGGGCTCCACAGCGGCATACGGTCCATCCGCGCTGCCTCGGCGAATTCCATCT
>SKKR01000381.1 GCA_007123655.1 Thermomicrobiaceae bacterium | reverse complement strand
TTGCCGAGACGCGTGACTTCTACACTCAGTACTTCGGTTTCGAGGTGGTTTTCGACTCCGGCTGGTACGTCGCGTTGAAGCGCGACGGGGAACGACCCTGGGAGCTTGGCATCCTGGACGCGGGCCACGAGTCGGTGCCGGATCAGTACCGGCGACCCGTCTCCGGACTGTTGCTGAACTTCGAAGTCGAGGATGTCAATACGGAGTACGATCGGTTGGTGGTCGACGCCGGGCTGGAGCCGGTGCTTCCGCTTCGCAGTGAGGATTTCGGTCAGCGTCACTTCATCCTGTCGGACCCGTCCGGTGTCCTTGTCGACGTCATCACTCCGATCCCGTTTGCGGCGGAGTACGAGGAGTTTTTCCAGTCCACCGATCCGGTGTAAACGCGCCACCCGTCGGGACGCGCGACCGCGATTACCAGTGCCCCGGTTTCCGGATCGGCCTCGAATCGTTATCATGCCGCCAGCGGAATCGACCGATAGCAACCAGATCGGCGAGGGCGGACATGAGCCTGAACTTCGATCATCTGTCACTGAAGCCCGAGCAACTCCGCCGGAGAGTTGACCCGTCCAGTCTGGCGTTTACGACGACGGCGGACCTCGAACCGCTCTCCGGGACCATCGGTCAACCGAGAGCGGTCGACGCGATCGAGTTCGGCATGGACATCGATGTGGACGGGTACAACCTCTATGTCGCCGGCCTGCCTGGGTCTGGGCGAGAGTCGACGATCATCGACTTCCTGCGGCAGTTCGCGCCGGAACGGCCCGTCCCGCCGGACTGGATCTATGTCCACAACTTCAGCCAGCCAGACCGGCCGAGATCGATCTCGCTGCCGGCCGGAATGGGTACACAGCTCGCGAAGGACATGGAGGAGTTCATTCAGTCTGCCCAGCGAGATATCCCGCGGGCGTTCGACAGTGAAGACTACGAGCAGCGCCAGCAGGGCGCGCTCAGCGAGATTCAGCAGCGCCGGGAACAACTAAATCGGGAGCTCCACCAGTTCGCAACGGAGCGTGGCTTCAGCCTGCAGATGACACAGGCGGGCATCATGACGGTGCCGATGCAGAACGGTGAACCGATCCCGCCGGACCAGTTTCAACAGCTTCCGGAGGAAGTCAGGAAAGACTTCGAGCAACGCAACCACGAAATCCAGCGCCAGATATCGTCCACCGTGCGTGAGATCCGGCAACTCGAGAAGGAAGCCGCGGAACGGATGCGCCAGCTGGAACGGGAAGTGGCGCTGTTCGCGGTCGGGCCGCTGTTCAACGAGCTACAGGAGCGCTACGCGGACCACCCGGAGGTGCTGACCTATCTTCAGGAAGTGCAGGAGGACGTGCCGGACCATCTGCAGGAGTTCCGACCGGACCAGCAGCGCCAGCAGATGCCGATGATGCCCGGAATGCCAATGCAGCAGCCACCGGAGGAGCGGCTGGCCCGCTATCAGGTTAACGTCTTTATAGACAATAGCCGGACTGAAGGGGCCCCGATTGTCCAGGAGCGGAATCCGACCTACTACAACCTGATTGGCCGGGTGGACTATCGATCGGCGATGGGCTCCATGGTGACGGACTTCCGCCAGATCAGGTCGGGAGCGCTGCAGCAGGCAAACGGTGGGTTTTTGGTCATCCACGCACCGGATCTCCTGACCAGCCCCTTCTCCTGGCAGGCGCTGAAACGCAGCCTGATCTGCCAGGAAGTGCAGATCGAAAACCTGGGGGAACAGCTCAGCCCGATGCCGACGGCAAGGCTCCGGCCGGAGCCGGTCCCGCTCACGGTAAAGGTCATCATCATCGGAACGCCGCTCATCTATCACCTGCTGTACCAGCTGGACGAAGACTTCCCGGAACTCTTCAAAGTCAAGGCCGACTTCGCCTCTGACATGGAGTGGAACGACGACCACGTCGGGAACTACGCCGCGTTCATCCGGCGACAGGTGGAACGGTTCGAACTCTTGCATTTCGGCAACGATGCCGTCGCGCGGGTGATCGAACACGGAGCGAGATTGCTGGAGCACCAACAGAAGCTCTCCACCCGGCTCCTTGACATCTCCAACATCGTCGCGGAGGCGAGTCACTGGGCGAAGAAGGACGGTGCGGACATCGTTTCCGCGGAGCACGTGGAACAGGCAATCCAGAAGAAAGAGTATCGATCCAATCTCTCGGAAGAGCGACTCAAGGAGCTCTACGCGGACGGAACCATCAGAATCGAAACGGAGGGCTCCGCTCCCGGTCAGGTCAACGGGCTCGCCGTCCTCAGTCTTGGTGATTACCGGTTCGGCAAGCCGTCCCGGATCACTGCCCGGGTCAGCCTCGGGCAGCGAGGGGTGCAAAGCATCGAGCGGGAAATCCGACTTTCAGGCAGAATCCACTCCAAGGGCGTGATGACGCTCGCTGGGTATCTGTCCGGAAAATACGCCCAGGATGCGCCGCTGGCGATTGGAGCGACGATCACCTTCGAGCAGTCCTACAGTGAGGTCGACGGGGACTCGGCGTCCTCGACCGAGCTCTACGCGCTCCTCTCGGCGATCGGGGACATCCCATTACGCCAGGGAATCGCCGTTACCGGCTCCGTGGATCAGTACGGGAACGTCCAGGCGGTCGGCGGGGTCACCGAGAAGGTGGAAGGATTCTTCGATGTCTGCCAGCAACAGGGATTGACCGGTGACCAGGGCGTGATGATCCCGGCCAGTAACGTTCAGAATCTCATGCTGCGAGATGACGTAGCGGAGGCGGTCGCGAACGGTCAGTTTCACGTCTGGGCAGTCGAACGCATCGACGAGGGAATCGCCCTGCTTACCGGCATGGATGCTGGTGTCGCAGACGAGCACGGCGTCTATCCGGACGGCTCGGTGCACAGAATCGTCCAGGACCGGTTGCGGGAGTACGCCCGGCAACAGCGCGCTTTCGGCCGGCAGCCCACGAACGGCGCCAGCGATGGCCGGATCGATAATGACCAGGGGAAGAGCCCCGATGAACCAGAGGACGAGGATGAGGGATCCGGCTGACCGGTCCCAGCGAAAAGGATTTTGAGCGCACATGGATTGTCCGAACTGTGGATCATACAACGCATCGAGCGCGTTCCGGTGCCGGCGCTGCGGGCAGGTGCTGCCAGCTGGAGAGAATGAAAGCTCGTCCTCCGAGGAATGGGGAC
>SKKR01000074.1 GCA_007123655.1 Thermomicrobiaceae bacterium | reverse complement strand
TGTTCGGGAGATATGCTGCTCGGATCACTCGCAGCGTGCGCCCAGATTACTTGCCAAATGGTCGCCGCGGCGATGAACGTCCCGGTGAAGCGGATCCAGGTTTCCGCCGAGGGGGATCTCGATCTTCGCGGCACACTGGCAATCGACCGTGACGTCCCGGTCGGGTTCACCGGGATCCGACTGTCGATCGACCTGGACGCACCGGAGGCAACAGAGGAACAGCGGGCATCCTTGCTGGCCAGGACGGAACAGTACTGCGTCGTCATGCAGACTTTACAGCAGCCGCCCCGAATTACGGTCACAGCGGTTTAGTCGGAACGACCGCGGTTCAACACGTGCTGGTAGACCGTGGCATGCCGGTCCGCGATGGATGACCATGAGAACTGGCAGGAGGCCTGCTGCGCGGCGGCACTCAACCGTTCACCGAGCGACGGCTCGGTACGAAGCAACTGGATCGCCTCGTGCAGGAAGTCCGTCTCGCTGACCGGCACCAGCCAGATCGACTCGCCCGCCTTGAACGGAGCCAGCGAATCACCAGGACGTGGATCGGTCGTCACCACCGGCGTTCCGGATTGCAGCGCAGCAAGCAGTGTTCCGCTCCGCAAGCTGGCGCCGCTTCGGAATGGCAGGGCGATCAGGTCCACGGCCGCCAGCGTCTTAGCGACCTCTTCCGGCGGCAGGTACCCGGTGATCCGCACCGGCACCTTCGCGTTCTGCAGGCGACGTCGGATCCGGTCACGATAGCGCCGGTTGACAAAATCGGTCGTTGCCAGATCTCCACTGATGATCAGGAGTTCGACACCCTCCATGTCCGATCGTTCCAGCGCATCCAGCAGATCGCCGATTCCCTTGTCCGCGGTCAGAAACCCGAAAAACCCGACGACGAACCCGGGCGGCGGGAGACCATGCCGCTCCAGCACGGCATCGCGATCGACGTTTCCGATCGGTGGGATGTTGCTCCCGAGCGGAATGCGCCAGACTCGATCCCGGAACCAGCGATAGCTCTGGACCTGCCGTTCGTCTCGCTCGTTGGTCACAATGATCGCGTCACTGCCGAACGCCAGCGCCCGGTTTGCCCAGCGTCGCAACTGTCCGGCCTTTGGGAAAAGGTACGGGCGCAGGAGATCATGATAGGTCGTGACGACTGGCAATGGACGCTGTCGCACTCGGAGCCGCAGCGGCAGAAAGTTGATCGAGGGACGCATTTGAAACGCGCCGGTCTGATACTGGATGTGGAGCAGATCCGGCTGCGTCCGCCGGATGGTTTCCCGTACTGATTCGACGATCCGACCGTCCCAGCGGTCGACCGTCGCGACGATTCGTTCGTCACGATGCCCCTCTCGCACCGCCCGGGAGGACGTCAGCACGAGCGGCTCCCAGCCAAGCGGTCCCAGTGACCGGGACAAGTGATCGGTGTAATCAGCGATTCCGCCGTGCATCGGCGGAAACTCGCCGGTGATGTACAGTACCCGATCACTCACGAGATCCCTCCGGATCCGCGGATTCGTGTCGTGAACACCCGGATGTACATGCCGACCCGTTGCCAGCGGAGACTTCGCTTGTGTCCGATGATGCCCTTGGTCATTTCGATGCCGATCCGCACCAGATACGTCATAAGCAGAAACAGGTGAAGACTCCACGCCGTCGGCTTGCCGTAGAGCTGGCGATAGAGCAACACCTTGCTGGAATCGAAGTGGACCTGCCGCTGGGGAACGTTCTGGCTGCTGCTGGCGCCCTCGTGGTGGATGACGGTCGCCGAGGGCAGATACATGATCCGCCAGCCACGGTCCCGCAGACGGTAGCACCACTCCACCTCTTCAGAGTACATGAAATAGCGCTCATCCAGTAGCCCGGCCGACTCGATCGCAGCCCGGCGGACCATCAGACAGGCGCCGACAAGCCAGTCGACCTCCTGGGTCTGATCGTCCGGGCGGTCAGCCAGATAATAGCGGCGAACCACCCGGTTGTCCGGCCAGTACTCCTGGATGATGGTGCTCTCCAGATAGCCCGTCAGCCGGGTCGGGAACCGCCGTCGAGATGACTGGATTGTCCCATCGGGATAGAGCAGGCAGGGGCCGACCAGCCCGACATCCGGTCGCTCATCGAGGTAACCGGCGAGCTGCCCAAAGGCGTCTCCGATCACCGTCGTATCGGGGTTTAACAGGACGATGTAGCGTCCCCGGGCCTCACGGATGCCCTGGTTGTTTGCCGCGGCGAAGCCGGCGTTACGCCGGTTTTCGATCAGGGTCACTTCCGGAAAACGGCGGTGCACCATGCTGGCAGTGCCATCCGTCGACGCGTTGTCGACCACGATAATCTCCCCGGAATGACTGTTGGCTTCCAGCCAGGCTTCCAGCGAGGAAAGACAATTGATCAGCAGATCACTGGTGTTGTAGCTTACGATCACGATGCTGAGATCGACCGTCGGGTCAGGCTGGTCGAGTGCCACGCCCTGACCGTGACGCGAACGCGTCTCAGGACCGGGCGCGTGCCGCCGGCGACGAACATCTCGCCAGATCTGAAGCTCGTACCAGGCCATGCTCCCCGCCAGGGAGAGCCCCAGCCCGCCGTCACGATAACCGCCGAGCGAAACGAACCGGCGCCAGAACTCTCGCACCGGCCTGCCGATGATCGTCCGCCGTCGCCCCGTCTGACCGCCAGCCAGGAGCTGTTCGGCCTGCATTCGGGCGTAGTGTCGCTGGATTGCGCGGAATTCGCTGAATGAGTCGAAATTGATGTGTACCATGGGCGAATTCAGAATGCCTTCCTGACCGTCGAGCTCGAGGCGTTCGTGTACCTGTATCGTGGGATCGTACCGGCCGCACGTGCGGCGAAACAGACGCAGCTGGGCATCCGGCCACCAGCCGCCGCCGCGGAGCACCCGGTCACCGAACCGGTTTTCCCGGTTGATCCGAAAGCCGGCGATGTCAGGTGCCGGGCTCTGCAACGCCGTGTGGATTTCGTCGATGAGCTCATCGGGTAGATACTCGTCCGCATCCAGAAACAGGATCCACTCCGAATCGGTCATTTCGATTGCCGCGTTGCGCTGGCTGGCGTATCCATCGAACGTCCGGTGGCAGACCGCGACGCCGAACGACCGGGCGATGTCCACCGTCGCGTCGGTACTTCCGGAATCCAGCACCAGCACCC
>SKKR01000594.1 GCA_007123655.1 Thermomicrobiaceae bacterium | reverse complement strand
CCCCTTCATAGGCTGGAGCGCTCGGATCCATCGGGTAAGATCCAAAGATCTTCACCATTGCGCACTTCTCAGCCAGCCGGTCCAACGTCTCGGTGACCTTTGGGTCACTTCGATGCCCTTCTATATCCACCAGGAAGTAATACGCACCGATCATCGTCTTCATCGGCCGGCTCTCCAGCTTGGTCATCTGGATCCTGTTCTCCGCAAGATCCTCGAGACATTCGAAGAGGGCGCCGGGAACATTGGCTTTGATGCTGAAGCAGACAGACGTCTTGTCACGGCCCGTCGGTTGTTCATCATCACGTCCGAGCACGATGAAGCGTGTCACATTGTTGTCATTATCCTGAATGTCGGATGCGAGAATCTCGGCCTGATAGAGTTCGGCCGCCCGTCGCGTGCCGATCGCAGCCCGTCCCGGGTCCTTCTTTTCCATGACGCTTGCCACGGCAGAGGCAGTGCTTAGCGCGGCTTCCTGCTCCACCCCCGGAAGGCAACGGTCAAGGAACCGGCGACATTGTCCGAGCGCCTGGGTGTGAGAGGTCAGCAACTTGATATCCTCAAGCTGGGTTCCCGGGACGACGGCCAGGTAATGCCGGACCGGAATCATCAGTTCGCCCCTGATCTTGAGCTTCGTCTCGTGGATCAGGAGATCAACAGTCGAGCTTACCGAACCCTCGAGCGAGTTCTCGATCGGGAGCACTGCCGAATCGGCGAGGCCGGTTTCCACTGCCGAGACGAGCGCTGGAATCGAAGAGAACGGCGCGAGTGTTCCCCCATCACGCTCCGCTTGCTGAAGCGCCGCGACTTCGCTGAATGTCCCCTCCGGCCCGAGGAACGCGATTCTCATCGTCTGCTCGCTCTCCGTGATTCGTCCACTTGCGTCCATCGTCCTCCATCGCGGCAGTATAGGTGTCGCAATCATACCCGGTCAACGATTCCGGACGCGGGCGGCCAAGCTGAACCGCCCGGCAATCGCCGCGATGAATCCGCCGGAGATGAACTATAATTCCCGCCCGGAACCGACCGAACGCCTGGCACAACCTGGAGGGGAAATCGCGCATGAGCGACGAGAAGTGGCGTATGTTTGCCGCCGTCGACCTGACAGACGAGATCCGTGAGCGAATCAAACGAACACAGGAACTATTGGAAGAGGCCGGCTGGCGGTGCCGGTGGGTCACCGAAGAACGCATGCATATGACGGTTCGCTTCTACGGCAACCTGGATGGCGAGACGGTCGAACAGCTTCAGACGGCGCTCCGCAAGTACCTGAGTCAGCAACCTGCGTTCGAGCTCCGGGTGAGCCGGGTCGGGGCGTTTCCCGGGCCCAACCGGCCACGAACCCTCTGGCTCGGCATCGATGATCCGTTTGCTCAACTGAGCAAACTGCGTAAGGCGGTCGATGATGCCAGCGAGGAGGCGGGAATACCCCCGGAACCGGGGCCGTACAGACCTCACCTTACCGTCGGTCGACTTATGCACAACTTCAAGGTTGATGAAGACGAAGCGATCGAGGCGTTCCAGGAGTTTGGGGCGTACGATCCGCTCCAATGGGTCCCGGAATCGGTCAAACTGGTGCGAAGCAAGTTCGGCCGTGGCGGAACTCAATACACCACGATCGAAGAGTTTGTGCTGGCAGAGCCCGCGGGAACCATCCTGACCGGCAGAGAGGACGATTTCCGTCCCCGGGTACCGACCCTGCTCGACTACCTGGATAACACCGATCCTCCAAGCGTGGACGAACCTGCGGCCGCCGATCGCGCACTCGCACAGGACGTTGATGAAGACGACGATGCGACCAGCGACGGCGACGAACTTTCTGTCGAATCAGAACGTGATACCTCCGCATGATCAGCGTGTGCGGGCCGAACGAGGCGAGCGAACGCGAGCTGGACGCCGCGTTTAACGTTGGCAGGCTCATCGCCGAAGCTGGACACGCGGTTGTCTGCGGCGGCCGTGGTGGGGTCATGGAAGCAGTTGCCGCCGGTGCGAAGTCAGCGCACGGCGTGACGATCGGGATCCTTCCCGGCTATGACCCATCCGAGGCGAACTCGTCGATCGATTATCCGGTGCCGACCGGGCTGGGGCACGCACGAAATGCTATTGTCGCAGCCTCGGGCCGGGCGGTGATCGCCATCGGCGGCGGGTTCGGCACGCTCTCCGAGATCGGCCTCGCGCTGAAAATGGGTAAGCGCGTGGTACATATCGGCAGCTGGGACCTTGAGCCGGAACGACTTGCTCGGTTCGAAGGCGACGGAGCGGTGTATATCAGTGCGAAGAGCCCCGAAGAAGCGGTCCGGCTGGCACTCGACGGGCCTACCTGAACGACTACGTGCATTACTCCAGAATCACTCCTTGTGGTCTAGGAGCAGCAGGACTGCGTCAACGGTCTGCTGCACGAACACTTCATCCTCCGGCTCCGGCGCCTCGCCCATCAACTGGGTCCAGTACGCTCGCTGGTAGCAAGCGCCGAGCAGCATGTCCGCCGGGGCACTCGGTGCGACTCTGTTAGTAACCCGACAGAGGTCCTGTTCTCGCCGGAAATACTCCGCAACAGCCTGGTTCGCCCGGTGGGGACCAGCCCCTCGCTGGGCGAGCATTGCCCGGTGCCGCTCAAGCAGTTCAGTCTCCGAGAACAGGGAGGCACCCATTGGAATCGACTGGTTGTAGAAGGCCAGTGCCGCCTGGGCGAGTTCAAGGAGATGATCTCGGACCTGAGCTTTTCCCGCACGATCCGGAAACCCCCGGATCAGGGCAATGAACTCCGGAAGTTGCTCGCCAAGGACTGCCAGAAAGATCTCTTCTTTGCCTTCGAAGTAGTTGTACAGCGTTCCCTCTGAAACACCCGCGGTCCGGGCGATGAGCTTCGTGGTCGCGCGGGAGAGACCGCGTTCTCGCATCACATCGGCAGCGGCGGCAACGATTCTGGTGCGCGTATCCAGCGTCTGACCTCCAGCCAGTTTGACAATCGATTCACGCACACGTCTCATATCGAATCGTGGTGAGTGAGTGCTCACTCACTCCGACGGCGCGAGCGACTGGGAGGAACTTGAATGAGCCCAACGGTGGAAATTCGGAATCTCGTCAAGCGCTACGGCCGGGACATTCTTGCGGTAAACGATCTCTCGATCGATCTCTGGCCAGGCGAGATCTACGGGCTGG
>SKKR01000058.1 GCA_007123655.1 Thermomicrobiaceae bacterium | reverse complement strand
GCTTGTGAAGGATGTGGGAAACGTGTCGCATCACGGTACGGTGAGAGATATGCAGTTCTCCGGCAATTTCCCGGTCGGACATACCCCTGGCCAGCAAACGGGTGACCTCCAGCTCCCGGTGGGTAAGCCCGAATGTGTCGTCTCTGGCACGCGGCGTCAGCCGGGTCAGGAACCGTTCGGCGCGGTCCAGGGTCGGTTGCGCCCCGAGTTCCGAGCAGGCCGAGCGTACCTCGGTGAGCATTTCCCGGGCGTCGTCCCGGTTCCCGATCGCGAGCTGAAGTTCCGCCTGGGCAAAACGCGTCATGGCGCGTTCGAAGGGAAGCTCGCAGGCGATCGCCAGGTTCAGGGACGTCTGCAGGTGCTCCTCGGCTGAACTCAATTCCCCCGCGTCCCGGGCAAGCTCGCCCAGGAACCGGTGAATCGCTACCAGGGCCATCGGCTGTCTGGGAGCATCAGCCAGCTGCCTGGCCTTCTCGGCAAGGCTCTGCGCTCTGGCGAAGTTGTCTTCCGCCAGATAAATTCGCGACCAGAGTAACAGCCCCTCGGCGCGACCCTGAACTGATTCGGACCAGTCCAGCCAGTGATCGTGGGCGACCATCCAGCCACGCGCCAGATCGAGTTCTCCCCCGTCGATTGCGATTCCCGCGGCAATCCGCAGTGGCTCGGCCGGAACGAAGAACGTCTGGTCATCGGGCGGCGTCCCTGGTCCGTCAGTCAACAGTTCCTCAATGATCTCACGAGCGCGTTCGATGTTGCCTACGTACCAGGCAAGGCGTGCCCGCGCAGAGAGACTCGTGAACCAGTAGTCGAAGAGATTCGACGGTTCGTGTGATTCGATCAGTGTGCGCAACTCGCGCCATCTCCCGGAATGAATCAGGTAATGCTCATATCCCCAGAGCGCGTTGTGATGCCCGACGAGCCCTTGGGAAAACTGGAGATAGTCCTCGATCAACCCTGCCAGTCGCCGGCGCTCCGCCAGATTGTCTGTGTCATACGGGAAGTGGTAACTGAGTAGCTCGTTACTGGCGACGATCACGCGATATGGTCGGTAATCAAGCGCGGCCAACTGCTTGTCGGTAAGGGAAAACGCCAGCTTGCTGTCCTCCGGTTCACCGAGTGCTCCCAGAGCTATACCGAGTCCGTAGAGGCCGTCAACGGTGAGGTGAGCATTGCTTTCACCTCTGGCAGTTTCACCGGCACTGGCGAGCGAACGCCAGTTGAAGTCGAAAAGGCCCTCAGCGGTGCTCACTGATGCCCGGAATCTGCCGGTTGTCGCCAGCATAAGCGCGAGCGAGCCGTTCATCGTGATCAGCGGATCTCTGACAACGAGCATATTATGGGTCCAGCGCTGAATCTCGATAACTTCATCAGGCATTTCACGCATTATCGCGATTGCTTGCTGCATATAGTTCAAACCACGCTGGACGTCCGCGAGATTGCAGAGATTGTTTCCGTGGTTGAGCAGCGCCGTTGCCGCAATCGCCAGTTGCCCGCACGCCGAAGCTGCCTCGTAGGCCGCACGGAGATACTCGTTGCCTCGCTCGGGATCGATAAACCGAAGGCTGCGTGCCATCTTGAGAAGGAGGCCGGCTCGCGTTGGTTCGCTCTCCGGTACCTCATCCAGCGCTTCCAGGGCTTCCGAGTAGCGGGCGAAGGCTTCTTCCGATGCGAACCTCTGATCTGCCTGCTCACCCGCGCGAATCAGCCATTCAGCGGCTCTCGAATCTCCTGCTCGCTTAAGATGGTGAGCAACGGACTCAGGATCGGGTGCCGGGTGCGATAACGCGAACCCGGCGACCGCGAGATGCAGCTCCCGTCGACGCAGGAGCGGGATCTGCTCATAGATTGCCTGTCGTAACAGAGCGTGTCTGAATTCGATCTTCGCGGCTCCAGGGACTTCCTGAAGAACGCCTGTTTCTAACGAATCCGAGAGCGCCTCGGTGTCCAGCAACGCTTCCCATTGATGAAGCGAGAAGACCTGCCCGATGACCGCGGCGGTGTCCACGGCATACCGGGCGCGATCTGAAAGACCGGTCATACGACGCTCGACGATATGACTCACCATATCCGGAACGAGCGCGTCCTGAAACGGATCGGCAACCGACTCATCGACCGAATTGATTTCGGTGTTCTCGCGTTCAAGAATCCGGATAAGTTCCTCCGTGAACAGCGGATTCCCGCCCGCCCAGCGCAGCAGGCGCATGGTAAGTGTCTCAACTGCCTTCGGTTCAGGATCGAGCCGTCTGATAGCAAGTTCCCTGACGGCCTCTTCGGACAAGGGGCGAAGTGAAATCCGGTGCGCGTTGGCCTCCCGGACGAGCGACGGTACCATCAGAAAGACTGGATGCGACCGGGTGATCTCGTCGTCGCGAAACGTCGCAATGATGGCGACGCTCGTTCCACGCGCGTGGCGAGCGATGAATCGCAGAAGTTCCAGACTCTGCTGGTCTGACCAGTGAAGATCTTCTATCAGAACGATCACTGGCCGATGCTTTGAGCATTCCCCGAGTAACTCGAGTGCCCGAGTGTACAGTTGCTCCTGGCTCTGGGCATTGGTGAATGGATCAGGTTCCGGCGAGAATTCAAGTTGGTCACGACGGCTGGTGAGGTCAGAAAAGACATCGACCCAGGGGCCATACGGCGTCGGCGTCTCGAGGTCGAACGACGCCCCTGACAGGATTAGATTCCGGTCGCGATCGACCTGGTCAACCGCGGCTTCGACGAGCGACGACTTCCCGATCCCCGCTTCGCCGGAGACAAGGACGAGACCGCCGTTACCGCAACGCGCGGAGTCAATGAACGATCCGAGCGCGGAGAGTTCTTGATCTCGCTCCAGAATGCACTGATTGAATCGTCTCGTGAATTCAGGATTGGTCACGTCTGCCATAGAACGACTACACTGATCAGACACTTTGCCGTACCTTGTTTGCCCTGCGCGCACGGGTCCAGTTTATCAGCGCTGAGTCAAACGGGCGGCCAAGCCGAGTCGAATTACCGCAGTTCCGTCCGAACCGACCGATGGCGATTCAGACGAGCCCTTCCCGCACCGCCAGCGCCGCGGCCGCCGTGCGAGAGTCGACATCGAGTTTGTGGAGAATGTTGCTGACGTGACGCATAACGGTGCGGTGAGAGATGTACAGCCGCTCGGCAATCTGACGGTCAGTCATCCCGTGG
>SKKR01000037.1 GCA_007123655.1 Thermomicrobiaceae bacterium | reverse complement strand
CTCCCGCGCCCGCCCGTCCAGATGCTGCATGGACGGGATGGAGGCCGTGTCCACGTCGATCTCCCCGGCCAGGAACGCGTTTCGGAGTCCCATCGCGGCCGTATCGAGCTGAGATGTCATGAACGATGCGCTGGCGTCGGCGTCCTCGCCGGAGCTGAAATCCCTCAGCAGATCCGGGGAGAGGTAATAGTAGTGCGCCACCGCCCGGTAGTACTTCTGCTGAATGCCGGCCTGTACGTCCGTATGCACCAGGCGGACCAGCCCGACTCGCTCGAGTTCACCGACGTGGTAGTAGAGCTTGGTTGAGCTGATCTCGAGCTTCTGGCCGACTTCGCGTACGGTCATTGCCCGAATTCCCAGGCAATCGAGGATCTGAATCCGGAGCGGAGTCGTCGCCGCTCGAACCTGCTCCAGTTCAGTGAGAACGTAGACGTCCTCCGGTTCGAACGACAGTCCAGGAAGGCCCTGTTCGGTCCCGGTTTCGGTCAACGTCGCCGCCTTTCTTTGAAGACACTGGAATACTCAAAAAAATTTGATTGAGCACAGCCTAGGACACGCCTGGGCAACTGTCAATCCCCGTGTAGATGGTCAGTGATCTTGTCAGGGGGAAGGTGTTCAGTGATTCTGTCAGCAGGTCGTCCAGGAACGCCGCTGCCCGATTCGAGAGTCTGCACCGACAGGGGCGGTACATCCCGGTCAACTGAATCGCGCTCTGAGGAGCGACTGGTGACCAAATGGGACCGGGCCGAAGTGCAGCGCGCGTGAGCGACGGCGATCATTCGCCACCGAAACGTTATGCAGTAGTGCAAACCGATGAACAGGAATGGTCCCGGCAACCTTCTAGTACTCATCACCTGTTGACTGCCGGGAGTGAAGCCCTGTAGTCTATCAACATCCGCAAGCCAAAGAACTCGACTGCGCGGTGTTCCGCCGAGTATTTACGATTACTGGTTGCTGGGAACCGCCACTTTACCAAATCGCGGGACGAGTTGAGCGAATCCTGCACACATGCGCCAAGGATCGGGTCAACGAAAGTCTGCGACTCGGGCAGGAAGGTTTTCGGGTTCTGCGCTTCATAAGCGGAAGAGTGGTGGATTGTCGTTAAACGTCGGTTGCAGGGGGTAGCAACATGTCATCACGTGGGTTACGTCGATTGCTCGTCGGGTCTCTCCTGGTCGTTGCGCTCGTCGCAGGCCCAGCAGTGAGCGCGAACAGTCCTGGTCAGGGGAATGGTCCTCCGGCCGATGCGGAAGGCGGCATCATTGCGGTCTTTCATCCCTGGGTGAGTGATCCGGGTAACGCTGCGGCCGAGATCGCCCAGGCAAATCGGGCCAACCTCAGCTTTGTATATCAGCACGCCATTCGAGGCTTCGCAGCGGAGATCCCGGCCAATGCGGCCCGCGGGATTGAGCGAGACCCGCGCGTGGCGTATATCGAGCCGGACATCGAGGTACATACATTTGGAGACATTCCGACCGGCGTCGATCGGATCGAAGCCGACAAGAAACTTGGACTTGATGAGGCGTCGAACGTTAGTTACGCCGGCGAGGTGAGCATCGCGATTCTGGATACCGGGATCGATGATGGCCATCCGGCGTTGAACGTGGTCGGTGGAACCGACTGTACAAGCGGTAGCCCAGTGTTTGTGACATGCCAGGAAGGTTTTCCGGGGGATGGTCACGGCCACGGTACGCACGTCGCCGGGTCGGCCGCGGGAATCGACGGTTCCGGCGCGGTCGGCGTCGCGCCAGGCGCCGACCTGTGGGCAGTGAAGGTTTTGAACGACAACGGCAGCGGCCGGATGTCCCAGATCATCGCCGGGGTCGACTGGGTAACCGATAATGCGGGCCTGATCGATGTCGCGAACATGAGCCTTGGCGGTCAGGGCTCCAGCAGCGCGCTCGATAGCGCGCTAACGTCATCCGCGAACGCGGGGGTGGTCTACGCCGTTGCGGCGGGCAACTCGAACGCAGATGTTGATGGATTCACACCAGCCGGACACCCGAGTGTCATCACGGTCTCCGCGATGGTGGACTTCGATGGGATGGCCGGCGGAGTTGCCTCTCCGACCTGCCGCGACGATGTCGGCGATGATGACACCTACGCAACGTTCAGCAACTATGGTGACGCGGTCGACCTGATCGCTCCCGGCGTATGCATCGAGTCCGCTGTCCCAGGTGGCGGCTACGACATCTTTAGCGGAACGTCGATGGCCAGCCCCCACGTTGCAGGTGCGGCGGCGTTGTATGTTACCGATAATCCAGAGGCCACTTGGAGTCAGGTACGCGACAGTCTCACCGGCACAGGCTGGTCGGTGCCGCAGTCGCACGAATGCGGCCTGGTTGACGCCGGACAGCACGGCAAGACCAACGAGCCGATGCTGATGCTCACGGAGTGTGATGTCGCCGAAGACAACGGCGAGCCCGATCCCGCGCCGGAGACCGGGACGATCTCCGGGACGGTGACCTCTGCAGACTCGAACGACGGGATCGGCGGAGCGACGGTCACGATCGAAGAGGCGAACCTGTCGACCACCACCGGCGATACCGGGTCCTACACCATTCAGGATGTCGAAGAAGGCACCTATACCGTCACAGCGTCGGCGGACGGCTTCGAGTCAGCCACCATTGACAATGTCAACGTGACTGGTGGAGAGACGACAATCGTCGACTTCTCCCTGACACCTGTCGCCGATGACGACGACGATGTCGAGATCGGCGATCCGGTCATCGATATCTTCGATGTCCAGACCCGTACGACTGGTCCCTGGAACCGGGCCGACGTGACCTGGGAGGTCTCACATCCGGACGGGGCGCTCGCACAGTTGACAACCGACCTACTCGACGGAGACACGGTCGTTGACTCGCAGACCAGCTCGGTCAGCGGAAGCTCCGCCAGCGGTGAGCACAACCTGAGGACCCGCGGCAGCGCGGATAGCGTGCGGATCACCGTGACGGACACCGCCGGGAACTCCGTCACGCAAACGGAGGATGTCTTGCAGTAACCTCCCTTAGCGCTGGGAGTGAATCGGGAACAACTGGGCTGGTGCTTTACCAGCCCAGTTACTTTTCGGACACAGAACGCGCGTACCTTCAGAGAAGCAGATGAATGACGGCGTGCTACCTGCGAGGCTCCCCGCAAGACTTCCTGGTGATGTCTCGCAACGTGCCGGACCT
>SKKR01000560.1 GCA_007123655.1 Thermomicrobiaceae bacterium | reverse complement strand
CGGAGTTGATCAGCTACCCAATGAGCGCCGCACACTCGCCGCCGCGATCGCCGGAACGATTGACCCGGCTGACCTCTACGGCCAACCGCGCCAGGCCGATTTCTTCGACCTCTCCGGCGCAATACATCAGCTACTGAAGCAGGTTGGTGCGGACACCGCACGGTTGCAGCAGTCGCGCCACCCGAGCCTCCACCCCGGTCGATCGGCCGACATTCTGGTTGGCGATGTCATGGTCGGGATCATTGGCGAGATCCACCCACTTGTAGCCGAGCAGTTCGGGATCGACCGCCATGCGCGCGTTGCCGTTGCCGAGATCGATCTTCAGCTTCTGATGGATCACGTCAAAGCGTTTCAATACCGCCCGGTGTCGCGCTACCAGCCTGCGGAGCAGGATTTCGCCATTGTGGTCAAGGAGACGGTGCCGGCCGGCGATGTACGTGACGCACTGGAAGACGCGACGCGGCCGCTCGCCACGGACATTCAGTTGTTCGACGTGTACCGGGGTGAGTCGATCGGTTCGGATCACAAGAGTCTTGCGTTCCGGGTGACGTTCGCCGCGCCAAATCGCGCCGTAACCGAGCGAGACCTGGAGAAGATCCGGTCCCGCGTCGAGAAACGGCTCAAAGATCGCGTTGGCGGGTCACTGCGTGGGTAGTCACTGCATCAGTTTTCGGTCAACAGTGTACTGCCGGGGCGGAGCGCTTGCTCCCGCCCTCGGCATGTCACACCCTGTTGTTGCTGGTGACCTGAGTCGAAACGATTACCGCGATCCCCGCAACGATCAGGAGAATCGGCAGGAGGTACGACCAGGTCAGCGTCAGCACCTCGAACTCATGGAGTAGCGCAAGCGCTCCAATGACAATGAACAACGTCCCGAACGTGACGCTGCTGGTCAGATCCGCCCGGTTACTCACTGGCGCACCTCAACTGCTCCCATACCGACCCGGATATCAAGTAACAACCGGACGTCCGCGTCTTCGTATCCATCGCTCTCGTGTATTCCGTCCAGACTGATTCCGGACTGGTTGTAATCCAGAATCTTTGCGTCACCGAGTCCCACGGACCATTCGATTCGGTAGGCAATGTCGGTCGGAATACGCACCTCAAGATCACCGGTTCCGAGGTGAACTTCGAGTTCGGTCTCACCTTCCGGAAAATCAACATTCCGCAGGTCGACAAACTGGGAGCCGAGCGCCCAGTTATACGACTCCTCGACTTCGGTGAACGTTGCGGGAACTTCCGAGCGGTCACCCACGCCACCCTCGAACGTCGGCCAGCTCGCCAGCGTCGCGAGAATGACGACCACGCTCAGCACGATTCCGAGAAAGATCATGCCGCCGTGCGGGCCTTCCCGCGAACCGATCAGCAGCGCGACCCCGATCAATATGAGCGCGGCGCCACCGACAAGCGTCCAGGTGACCCCAATTAGCCCGGCGATATCCAGGATCCACACTACACCAAGCGAGATCAGAATCAACCCGAATACGATGCTGGCAAGGGACAGTCCCTGGTCTGAGTCTCGTACCGGCTGCGTCTGGTGACTGGTCTCGCTCACTGCGATCCCTCACTCTGCATTCCGCGCAGGACGATGATCAGGCCAACAAGGATGAGCAACCCACCGCCGACGATGCGGGGATCGAACCAGTCGATGAATCGCTGCGTCAGAATTAATACACCGAACAGAATCAATGCACCACCCACGATCGTTCCGGCAATGCGGGATTCAACCGGGTCGTACTGACTGTCCCTTATCTCATCATCGATATTGGGAAATTCCGGAATGGCAAGCCAGGCGATGAGATAGAGAAGTATCCCGAAGCCTCCGAGAAACAGCATCAGGAGAAACGCAATGCGGAAAAGGACAGGATCCCGGTCAAAGTACCGTCCGAGCCCGCCACTCACTCCGGCGATAACCCGATCCTTCTTGCTACGTCGGAGAAGCCTGCGCTGTCGCTGCCCTGTGGGAGGTTCGGGATCGGTTCGGGCAGGTTCGCGGTAGTCTGCGTCTGGTTCGCTGTGATGTAGCTTCGTGCTCATGTTGGTATCCGCTCCTGGATGAACTGACGGTCGTTGCGAGCCCGATCGACCCCTGTTGAGATCATCGTACGGATCCGGTCATGTCGGCGTTCATACAGCCAAACGGTTCGCGTAACATTAACGTGTCAATCGGTTGATTTTTCCCGGCCGGGTGCTTGATTTGGCCCCAGGAAAGCGCACGACCGTGTGTTAGACTCAGCGCTGAATGATGAGAAGGACGTGACGTGTTCCGCCCGAGCCAGACCGTGGAAACCTAACCCGTGAGTGAGACCTCTTTCCGCTTGCAGCCCTGGCGGACACCTGTGGACCGGCTTCGCGGTATGGCCGACGCTGACGCCGCGGCGCTTCGAACGCGTATCGCCGTCCAGGATGAACTCCTGCGGACTGCCCACACGCATGGCTTCCAGCGTATCGACACACCGGTGCTTGAACATACGGAGCTTTTTCTCCGCAAGTCCGGCGGTGAACGTGTCGCTCAGATGTACGCATTCAATTTTCGCGACCGCGAGATAGCGCTCAGACCAGAGTTCACCGCCTCTGTGCTTCGGTATTATGTCGACTCCCTTCAGTCCGCGCCTCTACCGGCCCGACTGTCCTACGCGGGACCGGTATTCAGATATGAGCGCCCGCAAGCCGGAAGAACCCGGCAGTTCACCGACGTCGGTGTCGAACTGATCGGTGGGATTGGCAGCGAGGCGGACGCGGAGGTTATCCATCTGGCGCTCGAGGGTCTGCAGAACGTCGGGATTCAGGGAAGGCTTGTCCTGGGTCACATCGGCATCGTGCTTGACTTCTTGAATCGCATCCCCATGCGGCAGCGAGCGCGCGACTGGCTGATCTGGAGCATGGAGCGCCTCCGGAAGGGACAGACAGTCGATGTCGATGCGGAACTTCCCGGGCTTGTCAGTGGCGACTCGCTTCCGGACGTGTTTCATGAAATGCGTGACTCCCTCAACGACATCCCGGAGGAACAGATGGAGCGCTGGGTGCTCGCCGTACTTCATGAGGTCGGGGTGCAGATGCATGGCGGGACACGGTCGCCCGAAGAGATTGTTGCCGGGGTTATCGCGAAGATGCACCAGCACAGCGAGGCTGACAACGTGCGACGCGCATTCAGTTTCATCGGTGAACTCGTCGAGAT
>SKKR01000323.1 GCA_007123655.1 Thermomicrobiaceae bacterium | reverse complement strand
GAATGGCGGATGTGCTCCAGACTCGAGATTCGATCGAGGTCCGGGTAGACCGAACGGCGGATGCGATGGACGTTCTGCTCCGGATGCCGGAAGTGGGCACCGTCACCGAAACGGACCGACTGCTGGTTGTCACTGGGGACCAGATCGAGCCAGGGCCGATAAACCGAGCGTTGATCGAAGCGGGGTTCGAAGTCACGGAGCTTCGCCCGAGGCAGCGACGGCTGGAGGATGAGTTCCTGGCGCTCACCCGGGGTGATGACGTGTCCAGAGGAGGAGCGAACGATGGTACCGCTTAGCCGCATCTATGTCGCCGAAATCTGGAAATTGACGAAACGTCCAATGACATGGGCGCTGGGCGGGATTCTCGTTGGGTTCATCGTCCTGATCTATGTCACGCTCTTCGCATTGCTCATAGGCCCGGAAGCAGCGAATCTCGACCGGGAAGGGCTGACTGAGAGCCTGATCCTGCCGGACGGGCTGTACATGGGCATTGGCTTGATCCAGTTGCTCGTCTCCGCCCTGGTCATCGTGCTCGCTGCCGGTATGGTCGGGAGCGATCTTTCGTGGGGAACGGTTCGAACGATGCTGATGATGGGGTCAGGCCGCGTCAGGATCCTCGTCGCGAAGGCGCTCACGTTACTGACGTTCGGGTTGCTCGCGATTATCGTGGGGGTTCTGCTGACGGTCTTGGCCTCGTGGGGAATCGGCGCGGCGACCGGGGACGGTCCCTCCGGATTTAGCTGGCTGACCGGTGCGTTCATCACGGACTCAGTCATCGTCGCTGCCCGGGCACTCGTCGCCGTAACGCTCTGGGCGATCATCAGCGCAACGATCACGCTGACCTTGCGGTCGCTGGCCGCGGGGATCGGGATCACGCTGACGCTTTCGTTCGTTGGCGGTCAGATCGGCGGTCTGCTCGGGCAGTTCGGAGATGCCGGAACGTGGGTTTCCCGCGTCCTGCCCAACGCGGGTATCGACGCGATTGGGCAGTTAAACCAGGTTTCCCCACCGGTCTACGGGGCGGGAGACTGGGCGTGGATCCTGGCGAGCATTATCGGCTGGTTCCTTTTGATGACCGTCATCGCCGTGACGACATTCCGGAGAATGGATACGCTCGCCGCCGGTGCCTGATCCTTCGAAAGGATGGTGACACCCTCACTCCTGTTCGCGGTTACCGTCACCTCGCGGGATCTGTCCTTCTGACCGGGTGCCACCTGATCATCTGGACAGTACACGCATTGTTGCCAGCCCTGGAAAATGACGACGATCCCGAACGGCTCCGTCGGTGGTGGCCCCGGGATGGAAGGGAGTCAGCGTTCAGTCGGGAGATCTGATGGTCGATACGGAGACGCAGAGAACAGGACAGCAAACCGGCGCAGCGATCGAGATAGACGGGCTTACCAAGCGCTTTGGGGAGCATGTCGCCGTCGACAATCTCACCTTCTCGGTGCCGATCGGATCGGTCTTCGGTTTCCTTGGACCGAACGGCTCCGGCAAGACGACCACGATCGGGATGGTTCTGGGGTTGATCCCTCCCTCGTCCGGAACCGCCCGTATCCTTGGAAACGATGTCCGGACAGATCTTCCGGACGTCCTCGAGCGCGTCGGCGCGATGGTGGAGCGACCGGCCTTCTATCCATACCTCAGCGGCCGGATGAATCTCCAGATCTTCGCCCGGCAGATCGGTCGCGATGACCAGGAGCGCGTCTCCGAACTGCTGGACCTCACCGGGATGTCGGAACGGGCGGACGCGAAGTTCGGCGGGTACTCGACCGGCATGAAGCAGCGGATCGGTATCGCGGCCGCACTGCTCGACGACCCCGATGTGATCATCCTTGACGAACCGACCAGTGGACTTGATCCTGCCGGGCAGCGCGAGGTCCGGGCGCTCGTCCGACGGCTCGCCGACGCCGGTCACACGGTGTTTCTCTCCAGTCACATCCTGGGGGAGATCCAGGACGTTTGCACACACATCGCAATTATCAACCGCGGAAAGCTGGTGGCGGCTGGGCGGATGGACGAGATTCTGGAGGCCAGCAACGAACTGGTGATCGACATCGACCGGCCGGAGGACGCAGGTTCGCTGCTTTCCAGCGTCGACACGGTTGAAGACGTGCATCTCGAGAACGGCCGTGTCGTGATCGAGGTCCCGCTCGAACACGCAGCCGAGATCAACGCGAGGCTCGTCCAGTCCGGATTCGCGGTCAGTCAGTTGCGCCACCGGGAGAGAGACCTCGAAGACCGCTTCCTGGAACTAACCGACCAGCACACCAGGTCGGAGCTGGAAAATGGCTGATCTGATGACGCTCGTCCGACTGGAGTTCAGCAAGGCGATTCGCCGGCCGATGACCTGGATTCTGGCGGTCATCTTCGTCGGGTTCATGGGGTTCATGTACATAGCGCTTGCGCTGACGGTCATCGCGGCTGAGGCGGGCGTCGAAGGCATGGAGGATTTCGATATCGGCGGGCTCGAGCAGCAGATCTTTCTGCCAGATGCGCTCGGGTTCGGTAGCAGTCTCGTCGTCGGCGTCGGCGCGGTCGTCATGATCGTGTTTGCGGCTGGGCTCTACGGCAGCGAGTTCGGCTGGGCAACGGTTCGAACGCTTCTGCTGATGCGCGCCGGCCGGTCCCAGATCGTGCTGGCCAAACTGATCTTGCTGGCGCTGATGAGTCTCGTGTTCTCGGCTCTGGGCATGCTCACCGTCCTGGCCGGCTCACTGAGTTCAGAGTTGATCGCCGGTGACGCAGCTGACGTAACCGGTCACCTGACCGGAGAGCTTCTGGTCGACACACTCGTGATCACGCTCCGCACTGCCGTGGCGGTCGGGTTGTGGGCCTTGATCGGCGGCATGCTGGCACTCGCGCTGGGTTCGATGGCGATCGGCACCGGGATCGCGTTGGCGGCGTATTTCGTCGGCGACCTCGTCATTACCCTGATCGGACAGCTCGGTGCGTTCGGTGAGTGGTTTGTTAGGCTCATGCCGACCTACGGAATCAACGGGCTTATCATGCTGAACCAGACGTCGCCACCCGATTATTCGAACGCCGAGCTGGTCGGGATGGTGGTCAGTTTGATCGTTTGGGCGGCGGTGTTCGTTGCGCTGGGAGTCTACCGGTTCAGGCGGATGGATATCGTCGCCGCGTCGAGTTGACAAGTCCGTGCCGGAATTCAGCTTTCGCG
>SKKR01000521.1 GCA_007123655.1 Thermomicrobiaceae bacterium | reverse complement strand
TCAAGCCGGGATGGCCGTCGATGTTCCGGGCATATCTGAACGACGACGAGCGCTACCAGAAATGTTTCGCCGGTGGATGGTATCTAACCGGCGATCTCGCAGCGCGGGATGACGACGGCTACTTCTGGTTCGTCGGGCGTGCCGACGACGTGATCAAGTCGTCTGGTCACTTGATCGGCCCCTTTGAAGTTGAAAGTTGCCTGATCGAGCACCCGGATGTCGTCGATGCCGGGGTCATCGGTAAGCCTGATCCAATCGCCGGCGAGATCGTGAAGGCGTTCGTGGTGCTCCGGGATGGCGTCGAGCCGACTGAAGATACATACCTCGCCATCCTTGGCTTTGCCCGGAAACGGCTTGGCGCCGTGGTCGCGCCGCGCGAGATCGAGTTCATTGATCGAATGCCGGTAACGCGGAGCGGGAAGGTAATGCGCCGGCTCCTCAAGGCGCAGGAGTTCGGATTGCCGCTTGGAGACACGTCGACCCTCCAATCCGGCATGCCGGACCGAAAGAAAACAGAGACGGAGGCGTCACGTTGACCGCGCATCAGACAACGATCCCCGAAACGCTTGGTAAGGAGCACGGCCACCTTATGCTCTCGGAGATGTTGAGAATTCGTCACTTCGAAGAGAAGTGCGCCGAGTTGTATACGCTTACGAAGGTTCGCGGCTTTGTGCACCTGTATATCGGTGAGGAAGCAATCGCCGTTGGCGCAATGGGGTCACTTTCTCCGGAGGACTCCATCGTCTCGACGTACCGCGAGCACGGTCATGCGCTCGCTCGTGGGATCGGCATGAACGCGCTTATGGCGGAGATGCTGGGCAAGGTCGAAGGCTGCGCCCGGGGCCGAGGCGGCTCGATGCACATCTTCGATCGCGAGACCAGGTTCTATGGTGGCAACGCGATTGTGGGCGGGGGAATCCCGCTCGCCGTAGGGATTGCCCTGGCGGACAAGATGCGCGGCCTTCCTCGCGTGACTGCGTGCTTCTTCGGTGATGGCGCGGTTGCGGAGGGGGAGTTCCACGAGTCGATGAACCTGGCATCCCTGTGGCAACTGCCGGTGCTCTTCTACTGCGAGAACAATCAGTATGCCATGGGAACCGCGATCGAGCGTGCGCAGGCCGAGCCGGAGCTTGTCAATAAGGCGAGCGGATACCGGATGCCCGGCGAAGCAGTCGACGGGATGGACGTGCTCGCAGTCGAGGAGGCGTCGAAGCGCGCCACGGAGTATGTCCGCTCCGGAAAGGGCCCCTATTTCGTCGAGTTTCGGACGTATCGATTCCGGGCCCATTCAATGTACGACCCGGAACTCTATCGCGAGAAAGCCGAGGTAGAAGCGTGGAAGAGGTACTGCCCGATCGAAACGTTCTCGGCGCGGCTCCGTGAGGCTGGTCTTCTGACCGATCAGGAGTACACGGAAATCGATGCCACCGCGCTCGCTGAAGTCGACGCCTCCGTCGGGTATGCCGAAGCGTGCGAGTGGGAGCCGGTGGAGGACCTGACGCGGTTCGTCTACTCGGATCAGACAACCCTCGAGAAACAGGAGGTGTCCTGATGGCCGTGGCCGAAACCAGGTCGATGCGTATGACGTTCCGCCAGGCAGCGGGGCAAGGGATTCGCGAGGCACTGGAGCGTGACGACCGGGTCTTTCTGATGGGAGAGGACGTCGGGCGATACGGCGGGTGCTTCGCCGTGAGCATGGGGTTGCTGGACGAGTTCGGGCCGCAACGAATCCGCGACACACCGCTGTCGGAGTCAGGGTTTGTCGGGGCCGGCATCGGAGCGGCGATGGCGGGCATGCGCCCGATCGTCGAGATCATGACCGTCAATTTCAGCATGCTGGCGCTCGACCAGATCCTCAATAACGCGGCCACGATCCTGCATATGTCCGGCGGCCAGTTCAACGTGCCGATCGTGATCCGCATGGCGACTGGTGGCGGACGGCAACTCGCCGCGCAACACTCGCACAGCCTCGAGGGCTGGTACACGCACATCCCCGGCATCAAAGTGCTCGCGCCAGCGACACACGAGGATGTGCGAGGGATGCTGTGGACAGCCTTGCAAGACCCTGATCCCGTACTGATCTTCGAGTACGCCGGACTCTATGCGGTCGAAGGCGACGTCCCGGTCGATCCTGAACCGGTGAACATCGAGCACGCGGCTATCCGGCGCCCCGGCTCGGATGCCACGCTCATCACCTACGGGGGTACGCTTGCCAAGACGCTGACCGCGGCGGAGGAACTCGCGGGGCAGGGTATCGAATGCGAGGTGATTGATCTCCGAGTTCTGCGCCCGCTCGACGATGCTACGATCCTCGGGTCCATCCGAAAGACACACCGGGCGGTCATCGTCGACGAAGGCTGGCGAACCGGGAGTCTCTCGGCCGAGATCATGGCTCGGATCATGGAACAGGCTTTCTATGAACTCGATGTGCCGGTGGCGCGTGTCTGCAGCAAAGAAGTCCCCATGCCCTATCCCCGGCATCTCGAGGAAGCCGCACTCCCGCAAACGGAAGACATCGTCCGCGCGGTTCACAATCTATTTGGAGACCGAAATGTCTGAGTTCCTGATGCCGTCCCTGGGTGCTGATATGGAGCGCGGCACGGTCGTTCGCTGGTTTATCAAGCCGGGCGACACCGTCAAGCGTGGAGACATCGTGGCAGAGGTCGAAACCCAGAAGGGGGTGATTGACGTCGAGATCTTTCAAGATGGCGAGGTGACCGAACTTCTCATCGGAGAAGGTGACGAGGCTGAGGTTGGCGCCCCGCTGGCAGTGCTCGATGGAGATCGCGAGGTACCGGTCACGGCAGCGGTGGCAGCGATAGACGAAGCTGAACCGGGGTCTGAACGAGAGCCGGCACCTTCGGAAATCTCTGCGCCGGCTCCGGAGGCAGCAGAAGTACCGGAGGCAAGTCGAATTCGCGTTTCGCCAGCGGCGCGAAAACTGGCGTCTGAACTCGGCGTTGATCTGGCGGACGTAACCGGCACCGGCCCTGGCGGCGCGATCGGGATCGAGGATGTCCGGCGAGTCGCTGCTCCGCCGGAAGACGTCGCGCCACCGCGAGAAACGGACCGCAGGGCGGAACAGTCCGCGGCCATGCGCGAAGCGATCGCCGCATCGATGACCCGGTCGAAGCGCGAGATCCCGCACTACTACCTCGGCATGGACATCGACATGAAACCGGT
>SKKR01000168.1 GCA_007123655.1 Thermomicrobiaceae bacterium | reverse complement strand
GAAGCGGCCAGTGAGGCGATTGTCAATGCGGTTGCGTTTGAATGTGGCCGGAATTACCTGCAGCCGGACGACCGATCCGACTTTCTGCGTTCCGACCGGGTGTGGCACTCAGAACTGCGGCATTGTGCCGGTCACCGGGACGCAGAAGGTGACGGAGGTTCCACCCAGTGTCCGGGAAGCCGGCTTTACGCCTTCCTGAACGACGAGTTGCGGGACCGCGTGGCCGCGCGTCTTGCAGGCAATCAGGCCCCTTCCGGCCTCACCTCTCAGCTGAATGGCGAAATCCTGGAGTTTGACTGGGATGGCGGCAGCAATGATTCCTTCCATCACTTTGTCGAGGGTTGGTGGCGATGGATTGAGGATGGCACCAGTCATATCGACTACCTCACCGCACACTCAGCGGCGTTCGCCGATCACGGCTGGTCGGCCGATCAACCGGATGGATCTGGTTGGTCCGGGGAAACGGTAGACGGGACAAGTCTGGACGTGGCGGTCGTCGCTCCGGGTCACTATACCCTGCATGTTCGCAAGGCGGGCGATGGATTTTCATTCGCGAGCCACGAGACGGTACTCGTTGAGGAACTGGATGACCCTGAAGATCCGGAGGAACCGGAACTGCATACGGTCGATGGGAACGTCTATGACCATGAAACGGACGACCCAATCGCCGGCGCTACCGTTACGCTGGACGGAGATGACTTCTTCGCGTCACTCCTGACTGACGACGGAGGTGAATTCGAGTTCGTGGACGTCCCGGAAGGCGATTACAAGATCACTGCTTCCGCCGACGGGTATGTCACCGGTTCGTTTGACATCGAGGTTCGGCCTGACATCGAGGTGACCGTTCTCTTCCGGCTGGAACCGGAAGAAGAGGAGGGTGACGAGGACAACGATGAAGTCGCCGCGGACGCGCTTATGGTCGAAGCGCTCAGCGGAACTTCCCACCGTTCCGGCAACACCTGGACTGCCGTTGTCACCGTAGTGGTCGTCGATAATCTTGGCAATCCGGTCCGAGACGCGTTGGTTGACGTTGAATGGTCCGGCGGGTACGTCGGGACCTCCACCGAGGTAACCGGAGACGATGGCTCATGCGCCTTTGAGTCCGGTCCAATGCACAACCGCGACCAGACAGTGACGTTGACGGTTACGGCTGTCGAGCATGAGCATCTCGAATGGGATGAAGAGCAGAGCGAATCCGTGATCGACGTGCGGCGCTAGGTCGGGATGATGGCCTTACATTCGCAAAGTGCGGCGGACGGCGTCACTCGTAGATCTTGCTCATGAATCCGCCGCGTTTCCAGCCGTTTCGCTCCAGGTCCCGCAGGAACGGGACAACCAGGTCGACGGCTGCCCGGCAGATTGCCTCCCCTTCTTCTGCACTGGCCGCGGTGGCGTCCCCGGAGAATCCTTTCGGAACCGTTCCAGCGAACTCGCCGACGACTTCCACCGGGACGTCCATATTCTGGCGCGGCTCCGGCGTGGCGAGTTCCGGTCTGGCCGTCTCCGGCGCGCCGTACAGGACGATCGAAAGCTCGGATTGACCGCCGTGGTCTTCATCGATGTCCCACTGCGTACCGGAAAGTGCCCGGCGGGCGCGCCCCTGCCAGCCGTCCATCAGTGCCACCGCGATACCATGTTCCTGGTGAAGCAATCGGGCGGCGCCTTCCGCTGGCGCCCGGTTGCCGTCGTGTGCGGTGAGGATCATCAGTTTTCGGATATCGTTCGCAATGAGTGACTCGCCGATGTCGCGGATCATGTAGGTGAGCGTGTCCGGGCGAACCGAGACAGTCCAGCTCCACGCCAGGTGGTGGTGGCTGACGCCGTACGTGATTGGCGGCAGGACAAGTGTGTTGCCGAGTTCCCGGGCTATCGCCTCCGCGATCGTCTCGGCCCCGATCGAGTCAGTGCCGAACGGCAGATGAGGGCCGTGAAACTCGGTCGCGCCGACCGGGAGGATCGCTTTGTCATAGGCGCCAGATTCGACTGCCTCGCTGGTCATGTATTCGAGTCGAACCTCTGGAGTCGCGGCTCGCTGCGGCATCGGTCGATCCTTTCCAGACGGAGGTTGTTGATCCGCGCGATCGGAAACCAGTCTCGCATGCGATCCAGCGGCAAACAATATGCACTGAAGCATCCGGTGCCACAGTGACGTAATGGCACGTACATTCTGAACGGAGCGTGCCTGCTACAGTGAGAAGCGTTGTTGTGACCCGTTGACGAACGGGTAAAGGGAGAGGGATTTCGTGGCAGTCGAACAATACGACGCGATCGTAATCGGAGCCGGCCAGTCCGGAGGACCATTGACATCGGCGCTGACCGCCAACGGGCTGCGGACGGCACTGATCGAGCGATCGAAGGTTGGGGGCACCTGCGTCAACTGGGGATGCACACCGACGAAGACAATGATCGCCAGTGCCGACGTCGCTCACGCGGTTGATCGAGCCCGTGACTACGGCGTTAATGTCGATTCCTACGGGGTTGAGCTGTCGGTCGTCAGGGGACGAAAGCGGGACGTCGTTGACATGTTTCACGACGGCAGCCGTGGCGCACTGGAATCGACTGACGGTCTGGACATTCTCATGGGTGAGGCCACATTTACCGGCCCGAAGACCGTCACGGTTGCACTGAACCAGGGAGGAACCCGCGAACTGACGGCGGAGAAGATCTTCATCAACACTGGTACCGAGACTGCAATTCCGCCGGTGGACGGCATCGAGGACGTGCCATATCTGACCTCGACGTCGATCATGGAACTCGATGAAGTTCCTGAGCATCTGATCGTCGTCGGTGGAGGGTACATCGGTCTCGAGTTTGCGCAGATGTTTCGTCGCTTCGGAGCTGCTGTCTCGATCGTGCAGCGTGGGCCCCAACTTCTGCGCAGCGAGGACCCGGACATCGCCGATGAGGTGTATAAGGTGCTGGTGAACGAAGGCATCGGCGTTCACCTCAATGCCAGCCTCGAGTCTGTGTCCGGCAGCGCAAGCGGTGAGGTCTCCGCGCGCGTCATCGGGGAGAACGGCGAATTCCACCTGCCTGGCTCGCACATCCTGATCGCGACCGGCCGCCGGCCATCGACCCGGGCGCTGTCCCCGGAGAACGCCGGCATCGAGGTCGATGAACGCGGGTTCGTGCCGGTAAACGGCCGGCTCGAAACGAATGTGCCGGGTGTCTGGGCGATGGGTGACGTCAACGGTGGTGCGGCGTTTACGCACATCTCCTATGATGACTACCGGATTCTGACGAATAATCTGTTCGGTGACGGAAACGCGACCGCCGACGGCCGGGTGGTCCCGTGGGTCGTGTTCATCGATCCGGAACTCGCCCGGGTCGGAATGAACGAGAAAGAGGCAATGGAAGCCGGCCTCACCGTGAGAACGGCCAGCATGCCGATGGAGGGCGTCGCCCGGGCAATCGAGTCCGACAAGACGGAAGGCCTCATGAAGGCGGTTATCGACGACGAGAGCGATCGGATTCTGGGGGCAACCGTCTTCGGTATGCGCGGCGGGGAGGTTATGTCGATTCTGCAGCTGGCGATCATAACCCGGACGCCGTACACCGTGCTGCGAGATGCGCCGTTTGCGCACCCGACGGTGGCCGAGTCACTAAACAATCTGTTCTCCAGCGTGGAGTAGGATTGCGAACACAATGGTCCGGCGGGAGGGCAGGTCTGATACCGAGGAGGCTTACTCTGTCGGTCGGCCGCCGGTCAGATCGTGAACCATCGAACTAATGAGATCAAGAGTCGCGGCCTGGGAGTCATCTCGCTTCAGCCAGTCGCGGAGAAGATTCGAAGGAACATCGGAGAGATTCACCAGGGAAAGGAACTCGGGATGTTTAAGGAGCGCCGAATGAAAGAAGGCCTCAATTTGCAGGCCGATTGCTGACTCCTCGTCCTCATCCAATCGCACAAACAGATTCTCGTCAACTTGAACCGCTACCCCGGGCTTCCCAGTCCCGTAGAAGTGGACAAACATGGTGTCTGACGGCTCGTCATATCGAACAACGACGAGATCCGGATCGAGTTTCGAGATGTCCGGGAGTTTCAGCTGTCTCTGGTCCACTTCAAGACCTCGTTCGACTTCAAACTTCGCGTAACATAAGCCGTGATCACGTGTCCAATGTATCCGGCCTCTTCTTCACTTTCGCGATACTCGACGCATACTTTGACGTGTCGAGTTCCGCTCGACCCGGCCACCGCGAGCAAATAGTATGACTCTCGATGTTCAAAATCAGAGTCGTAGTTTACAACGTGAGGGTCTGTGAGCGCCTCCTCAACCATTGCCAGATTGTTCCGCATCTCGCTGTGGTCGACAAGGATGTGGGTTACCCACCGGTGTTCTGTCAGGACCACCGAGCGACCGAAAATATCACGACATCTCAGGATTTCATCCATACGCGCCGATCGTTTCGCTGCGATCTTCACCGGTTCGGCGGCGGCAATCACCGGCCTAGTACGCGTTGCTATCCCGGAAAATGTGGATGAGCGTCTTGATCATGATCTTGATGTCAAACAGGGGCGACCAGTTCTCGACGTAGTAGAGGTCGTAGCGGGTTCGCTCCTCGATGGACGTATCTCCACGGAGCCCGTTGACCTGCGCCCAGCCGGTGATCCCGGCCTTCTCCCGGTGTCTGGCCATGTAGCGCGGGATCGTCTGGCGGAACTGCTCCACGAAATGCGGTCGCTCCGGGCGGGGGCCGACAACGCTCATCTCACCGAGCATGACGTTGATGAACTGTGGCAGCTCGTCGAGTGAGTACCGGCGCATGAAGCGCCCGAGCCTGGTTGGTCGTGGATCGTCCGGCCGGGCGAAGACCGGACCGGTCTCCCGCTCGGCGCCGATCGGCATGGAGCGAAACTTCAGCAGATGGAACGGAACGCCGTCATGTCCGACCCGTTCCTGAACGAAGAACACTGGACCCCGGGAGTCCAGTTTGACCAGCAACGCGAGCAACAGCATCAGCGGGGAGAGAAAGATCAGGACGCCGGCGCTGATCACGATGTCCAGCGCTCGCTTCAACGTCCGATCCCAGGCGCGGAGTCCGACGGTTCTAACGGAAACCATCGGCAGACCGGCGAGATCGCTGATACTGAGTTCGTCGTTGGTCATGAGCCGGAAGGTATCCGGATAGATTCGAATACTCACCGGGAGATCCATCAGCTGGTAGACCAGGTCGAGCAGGTCGTTGTGGGTGGTTCCGTCTGGCGCGATGATGATCTCGTCAACTTCGTGACGGCGGGCAACCTCCGCGATCCTGCTGGTGGTTCCGAAGACGGGTAGACCCGCGAACTCCCTGGGTGGCTCCTGACTGTGTCGATGAGCCAGGAACCCAACAACGTCGTACCCCAGGTGAGGTGTTCCCTGGATGTTGTCGAGCAGAAGCTTGCCGGTCGGCTGTGTGCCGACGATCAGGAGACGCCGCACCGCCACGCCTCGCGAGCGCAGGACCCCCACGAGCGATCCGTGAGCCAGGCGACCCGTCGCGACCGCGATCACCGCCAGAAGCCATCCAAGGAGCACGACTCGCCGGGAAACGACGATGTCCGGTCCGAGGATCAACACCGCGGCGGTCAGACCGAGAATCGCGCCGAGAGTCAGCTGCACGCAGGCTTTGTAGAACTCGTCGATCCGGGAGGTGCCACGACCGAGCCGGTACATGCCGCCCAGGCTGAAGGTGACGAGAATCGCGACTACCCCGATCCCCGTGGCCATGGTGATCTCGGACGTGTTGATGTCGAACCGGAGCTCGAACAGGTTGAACCGCTCGGGTACCCACCAGGCGGTAAACAGTGCGGCGGTGATCAGGAACGCGTCGAGCAGAAAAAGGCTGGCCTGAAACACCGAGTTCGCTAGCCGGTCGCGTGAATGATCACGCGGTCGCGAGACTTCCCGCGTTGCGACGCGGGAGCTTCCGTGTTCAAAACCGGCTGGTACGCCGCCCCGGCTCATGTTGCCGCGCCTCCCGGCATCCGCAATCGTTCCTCTACACTAGCCGACCCTCTTCGCACCCGCGGGACGCGCCAGATTGCGAAGCAGCGCAAACGTTCCGCGCATAATGATACCCGCTGTGACCGCGAAGTTGAGCAGTGTCGGACTTTCCCGGGCATAGTGTTTCCGGTGAAATCGATGCATTGCCCGGTAGAACTCGATGATCAATCGATAACTCTGCTTCGAGCTCGAAGCACCCTTGAAGTGCAGCACCGTTGTTGCCGGGACGTAATACACCCGCCACCCGCGATGCTTGATTCGATACGACCAGTCCAGATCCTCCCCGTACATGAAAAACGAATCATCCATGAGTCCGGCTTCGTTGACAGCCTCCATCCGCACCATCATGAACGCGCCAACGACCGAATCGACCTCCGTCGTCACGTCCGGGTCCAGATACGTGAGGTTGTAGGACGCAAAGCGCGGTGAGCCCGGGTAGAGACGGGACATCCCGGTCAGCTTCCAAAAGGCACTCGCCGGCCTGGGAAACGAACGCCGGCAGGCAAGATCCAGCGACCCGTCCTTCAGGACCAGCTTCGGTCCGGCTATGCCCGCTTCCGGATGCTCTTCCAGAAACGATGCTATCACCCGGACACTGTCCGGCTCGACGAAACTGTCCGAGTTGAGAAGGAGAATATACTCACCGGGCGGGGAGCAGCGCGAACGCCAGTCTGTCAGGATTCGCGAAACGGCCAGATTATTGGCCGCGGCGTAACCCAGATTTCGGCTGGAGCGAATCAGCGTCACCTGCTGAAAGCAGCGATGCACGAGATCGGTCGAGCCGTCCGTGGAGCCGTTGTCGACCACGAAGATATCGAGTTCGGCGTCAACCCGGCTGCCCAGCAGCCGGGTGAGGCAATGCTCGAGCAGACCGCGGGTATTGTAGTTGACGACCACGACCAATATACGTCTCATCTCGCCCATAGTATCGTGTGTCGCGGTGGCAAATCGCAACCGGCACGATTCGGCATGCGCGTTCGAAAGGAGTCCCTGGAAATGACGCAGATCCGCTACGAGAAGTGCACCTGGCCGGAGATACAGGAATTCGCGGCGAAAAATGCCGTGGTCATCATTCCCACTGCGGCCACTGAGGAGCACGGCTATCACCTGCCGCTCGATACCGATTCCCTGATCACGTCGCACGTTGCGTATGGCGCCGCCGAGCGCTCCGAACACCCGTGTCTGGTCATGCCGACCGTCTGGATTGGTTTCGAAAGCCACCACATGGACTTCCCCGGAACGATCGATGTCGACTGGGAACTGTTCATCAAGTACGGGCTTTCGATCACCCGGAGCCTTGCCAGGCACCGGTTCAAGCGGTTTCTGATCCTGAACGGTCACGGGAGCAACAAGCCGATCATCGAAGTCATCGCGCGCCAGACCGTAATCGAACAACCGGATACGTTCTGTGCGGCCGTCGGCTGGGCGGAGTTGAGCGACGCCCAGCAGGTGTTCAACGAAATGCGCGAATCAGAGATCACCAGCCACGCCTGCGAGATGGAGACGTCCGCGTATCTGGCGATCGAGCCGGAGTCCGTCCAGATGGACAAGGCAGTCCGGGATATGAAGTACCGGATGAGCACGCACTACTGGACCGACTCCGCCGGCCGGAAGCCGAATCCCTCGTTCAAAAACGCCGTTCGCCACATGGAGATCTGGAGTACGGTCACAGATTCCGGCGTGCGCGGAGACGCAACAGTGGGCACCGCCGAGAAAGGCCGTCGCACACTCGACGCGGCGATCAACCAGCTTGTCGAACTTATCCAGGAAACGGCGGATCGCCCGATCAGCCCGCCAGTCGATCATCACTGAACCGGGGCTGATAGAGACCATGACCAGCCGATCGGGGATCCATTCCGGTAGTTGTGCGTGATGCACAAGACGGAGAGCGAAATTCGTGCTGGAGCCCGTAGCACACTTGTGACTTCCGACGACATACTTCCGCGTGTAGTTGTCTGGTCCCGGGTCGTTTCAGGCGGCATGGGGCCCCGGATACGAGTGGCGGGAGGAAGCAGAGATGTCTGAGGAGAGTCGCGAACCCAGCGTGCGTGAAGTCGAGTCCTGGGTCGACGAGGACAAGGTCGAACTCCTGAGTATGCAGTTCACTGACGTCATGGGGATGGTCAAGAACGTCGCCATCCCGAAGAGCCAGTTGCACGACGCGCTAACGCACGGGGTCTGGTTCGATGGCTCGTCCATCGAGGGCTTTGCGCGCATCGCCGAGAGTGACATGTTCCTGATGCCGGACCGCGATAGCTATACGGTCCTGCCCTGGAAACGTCACAAACACTCAACCGCCCGGTTGATCTGTGACGTCTTCATGCCGGATGGAAAGTCGTTCACCGGTGATCCGAGAGCCGTCCTGCGTCGACAGCTGGATCGCCTGGCGGAGATGGGTTACGGGTTCAACACTGGACCTGAACTGGAGTTCTTCCTGTTCGAGACCAGCGAAGACGAGATCGCAACGCTGCCCTACGATCGGGCCGGATACTTCGACGTCGCGACGGATCTGGCGTCCGACGTGCGGGAGGACATGGTCGAGGCGCTGGGCGAGATGGGGATCATCGTCGAGCAGGCGCATCACGAGGTCGGATTCGGCCAACACGAGATCGACTTCCAGTACGCGGACGCCATGAAGACCGCGGACAACACCATTGCGCTGAAATACACACTCAAGGCGATCGCGCAGCGACACAACCTGCACGCCACCTTCATGCCCAAGCCCGTCGAGGGAACCAACGGCTCTGGTATGCACGTTCACCAGAGCTTCTACCGGCTGGAGGACGGGTCCAACGCGTTCGTGGACGAGAACGGTCCCTACGGACTCTCCGAGATCGCCCTGAAGTTCATCGCCGGGCAGCTTCACCACGCCCGCGGCATGTCCGCCGTGCTCGCGCCGATCGTCAACTCCTATCAGCGCCTGGTGCCCGGTTACGAGGCGCCGGTCTATATCAGCTGGGCGCGCACGAACCGCTCTGCGCTCATCCGCGTCCCGGCGGTCCGTGCCAACAAAGTGCAGTCCACGCGCGTCGAACTGCGGTGTCCGGATCCGTCTTGCAACCCCTACCTGGCGTTCGCCGTGATGCTGGCAGCCGGGCTCGACGGGATCGAGAACGACTATCCGCTCCCACAGCCGGTTGAGGAAGACCTCTACCACTTCACCGAAGATGAGCTGGAGCGGCGCAACGTGGCATCGCTCCCCGAAACGCTTGGTGAAGCGGTTACCGCGATGCAGGAAGACGCCGTCGTTCGGGACGCGCTCGGTGAGCACGTCTATCAGCACATGGTCGCGGCACAGAAACAGGAGTGGGGGTCCTACCGGCAGCACGTGGGTGAATGGGCGCGCGAACGATACCTGGAGGTTTATTAGTGTCAGGCGCGAAAGAGGTGACGGTGTCCACCGCTGAAGAGGTGGACGCTGACGCTCGACGGGAGCGCCTGGTCGCCTATGGACTGCTCGCGTTCACCATGGTTGTCTGGGGTGGGTCATTCGTCGCGGCGCGGGCACTGCTCGCGCCGGCCGATCCGGCACAGACCAGCCTTTCCCCCAGCGTGCTCGCCGCGCTCCGGTTCGGGATCGCCGGGGCTCTCTTTATCCCTCCGTTGCTTGCCCGCTGGGTAAGCCAGCGACACACGGGAAAGAATCCACTCAGGCTGAGCTTCGGTGACGTGTGGCGGCTCGTCGTTCTGGGTCAGATCAGCATCGCACTCTACTTCTGGCTTCAATACATGGGCGTGCAGCTGACGAACGCCGGTGTGGCCGCGATTCTCGTCGTCGGATTGATTCCGATCATGACCGTGCTGGCGGCCCGCTCCCGGCTGGGCGAACCGTTCCGGATGATCCATATCGCCGGGCTGGCTCTGGGCTTGACCGGGGTTGTCGTAGTCACGCTCCAGCGAGAATCCGGCCTCGAGTTCACGATCTCCAGGGATTTCGCGCTCGGCGCGGTGTTTCTGGTCTCCAATGCCGTCCTGTTTGCGCTCTACTCCACGCTGGCGCGAGGACTTCGGGAGCGGTTCGACCCGCTCACGCTTACGGCCGGAATGACCGTTTTCGGCGCGCTCGGACTCGTCGCGGTTGCAACCGTTCTCGGTGGCTGGAGCGATGTCGCGTCGCTGACGGCCGGTCAGTGGACGTGGGTCATCTATCTGGCGCTGATCTGCTCGGTGCTGGCGTATTTCTGCTACAACCGCGCGCTTCGCGTCATCGAGGCGGGTCGCGCCGCAACGTGGGTCTACATTGAGCCACCGGTGGCGATCATCTTCGGAGCGCTGCTCCTGGGCGAGGCAATCGGCATCGCGGGGATCGCCGGCGGGTTGATCATCGCGCTCGCGGTCTGGATCGTCAGCCGCGGGAAATAATACGTTCGTTCAGTTACCTGCTAACCGGCGACTTTCACTGCCCGGCGTGGCGCAACGGAGCGCCACACCGGGACTTCGCCGGTTCAACGTCTGGGGCTCAGTATCGCCACGCATGGTAGTGACGCCCGACATTCCCCATCTCCACACGCCAGCCCTCGGGGTTATCCGGTGTGTACGTCAGACAACGTCGTTCGAAGCACTGCAGAAGCACTTCGCGCTCCTCCCCGCCGACGCGCACCGTCGACCAGTACGCCCCGGTAATCGGGAAGCCGGTGGCGAAGAAGGTCGGGTCGAACAGCCGGCCATCGGTGATCTGAGCGCCGTCCCAGATCGGTCCGGTGCTGTTTAGATAGTCCCAGAAGACGTTGGCGACCGTGTGATCGGTTGTATCGACGTAATGTGCCGCCGTCACGTCGCCGGGGCCGTCCGATCCAATCTCACCGTCCCGGTTGATGGTTGCTGTGATCTCCGCGCCGACGTCGGTGGCGGGCGCATCCAGAACGGCCTGTAGCGTGGCGTAGGTCGGGCCGTCCGGGTCATCTTGGTCACCGGCTACTGGGACGTCAGCCGGATTCCTTTCGATAAACCGGTCATCTCCGACCTGCATGCGTCCGGTGATAAGCTCCCGCACCAGCAGGCCGTTCGTGACGTACCAGTCGTCGGCACGGTTACCGGCCGGATGTGTGATTTCCATCCGGCTCTTGTCGTAATACCGGACGGCCCGGTACCCACCGGGCGCGTCGTCGTACTCTTCTACCCGGACATCGAAGTGTTCGGGCCCCCAGAGCCAGGTGCGGGATTCACCCGCGGCGACTGGCCTGTCTTCTCGCGCCCAGGTCTGAGACCAGGCGAGCGCGGCGGATTGATTCACCGGAGAGGGCTGCCAGTTCATCCAGCCGACGTTCTCCATGATGGTCACACCCTCGTGCAGGTCACGGATCGTCGTTTCCGCCGGTCGTCCGGACGGATTGTTCATCAGCGCGTAGTAGTTCCCCTCCGGAGCAACGTCGAGCACCTGTCGCCAGTCGTTGGAGAGGATCGGGACGATGTCGTGCGTTTCAAGATCGAGCCGGTGAATGTCCGTCGGGAAGCTCCGGACCATGAAGACATAGCGTCCGCTGTGATCCACGGTGAGATATGAGGACGGCAGCCGCGAGGCCGGGAAACGGACCGGAACGTCCGGGAATATCCGCTCGACGTTCGTTTCCAGTTCGACGACCATCAGATCGGCGCTGCCCTCACCGAACCAGCGCATCCCGATCAAGTGCTCGCCGTCCGGGGTGGTGAAGAAGGGCGCGCCGCACGGGTTCACCGACGTGTGCGTGATTACGGACGTCGTGTTATCTGTGACCGAGCGCGCCCGCACCGCACCGTCTGTCGTGGAGACGTAGATAAGCTCCGAGCCTTCTCGGT
>SKKR01000412.1 GCA_007123655.1 Thermomicrobiaceae bacterium | reverse complement strand
CCCTACCCCTGTGGAGTCGTCATTCACCCGGTGATCGACGCCGCGCTCGGACTTCGTGAGAAAGGCGTCACCCGGAACAACGTGGAATCGATAACGGCGCACGTGCACCCGCTGGTGCAGGAGCTGACGGGGAAGCGGACGCCGCGAACCGGTCTGGAGGGCAAGTTCAGCGTCTTCCACTGCGTCGGCGCGGCGATCGTCAACGGCAGGGTCAGCGAGAACGAGTTCAGTGACGACGCGGTGCTCGACGAGGCGGTTATCACCGTCCGGGACCGGACTGACATCGCCGTTACGGATGGCATGCGCGAGAACGAGTGCCGGATCGAGGCAAAGCTGGCTGACGGCTCATCAATCGAGCATTATGTCGAGTATGCCTCCGGCAGTCTGGAGAATCCGCTCACCGATCAGCAACTTAACGAGAAGTTTCGTGATCTGGTCGTTCCGGTGCTCGGCGAGGATCACGCGTCCGATCTGATCCGTCTCCTGCGGGATTTCGAGAACCAGCCGGGCGTGAGGGCGCTGGTGAAAGCGGCGACGTTGTAACGGCAGCGCCCGTAAGAGCCCCCGGTCGTAAACGACCGCGCTTAGCCCGGTGCTTCAGCGCCGGGCACGCTTGAAGGAGCCATCCATGCAAGACCTGGTAACTCAGCTTAATGAACTCTGCGACAAGCAGCCGTTCACAACGCGCTGGTACCTGAAGAACCTGAAGTCCGGCGAGGAGGCAGAGCGTGGCGGCGATGTCGTCGTCTACTCGGCCAGTACGCGCAAGATCTCCATTCTGATGGCAGTGATGGCGGAGGTTCACGCCGGACGCATGTCGCTGAGTGATCCATTCACGATCGAGGCGAAGTACCAGGATAACAACAGTGGCTGCTTTCAGCACCTGACACCCGGATTCCAGATCACGCTGTTCGATGCCGCAACGATGATGATCATCGTCAGCGACAACGCCAGCACTGGCAAAATTGTCGACATGCTCGGGACCGACAGGCTCAACGAGTACTGCAAGTCGATCGGCATGATCCGAACGACCCACCGTCAGAACATCCCCGATCCGAATCTGACGCCGGAAGATTACCCGCGCGTGTCCAACGCCACCTCCGCTCGCGATGTGGGGTACCTGCTGGACCTGATGGTGAAGGGATCGCGCGACCAGGTGCTGGCGGACCGGCTGGGCGCCAGCCCGGAACTCTGCCGCCGGGCACTGGAAATCATGTCCTGGCAGAAGCTGGGGAGGCTGATCCAGAAGCTGCCTCACGAAACCCGCGTGGATTCCAAGACAGGGACTGGCCCGAGTCATCTGCGTGACGCCGGCGTCATCTGGCAGGATGGCAATCCGCTCTACATCCTGACTGTCTACTGTGACGGTGTCGCCGTGGACTATCCGCACGCGTCCGGCCGCTACGTCGCGACGCAACATACCGCCAACCTCGCTCGCACCTGCTGGGACGCGCTGGCGAGTTAGCTGACTCAGCGGAACAGGTGTCGAGCGCCGAGTCCACTGACGTTCCGGGTGAACGTCGCGTGACGTTTAGTTTCGCCAGTTCGTAGCTCGTATTTTCTTGTCCGGCTCGACAGGCGCGCACTGCGGTGTTGTGACTTCATCAAACGCCACCGCGCCCCGGATTTCGTCCCTCACGTCGTCCTGCGAAGAAGTTGGCGCGCTGAGGGCGGCCGTCACCGCGGGCCAGGCCCGAACAAGTCCATGTCCGTAAAGATCTGCATCACCAAGCTCGTGAGCCGTCTCGACCAGGAGTTCCCTGATCGCCTCGTTGCTCAGATTCGGATTCGCTGCCCAGGCAAGCGCAGCGACTCCCGATACGTGTGGGGCGGCCATTGACGTGCCACTCGACTTCCGGGTGGAGGTGTCGGAATTGTCTGCATGCCTGGGCGCGGTTGATTCTATCTGCTCCCCAGGAGCAGTGATCTCCAGCGAAGGACCAGTACTCGACGTTGATCGTCGCTCGTCATCTCCGTCAGTGGCGGCGACCGCGATCACGGAGTCGTACCTGGCCGGACACGTCACGTTGTTTCCCAGTCCTGCCTCATTTCCGGAGTTGCCGGCGGATGACACGTGCAGCAATCCGTCCTCGTACGTCCGAGCGAATGCTTCCAGCAGTGTGGACCCTGCGGGCTCCTGGTCAAAGCCATAGCTGTTGTTCGTTATGTGCGCCGCGTTTTCTGCCGCCCACTGAATCCCGGCGAGCATGTCGTCGGTGAAGCCGCCGGCATCGTGGTCTCTCAGGACCTTGACGGCATAGAGATCCGCGCCGGGCGCAACACCGCTTACCGGACTGTCGATCGTTGCCGCGATCGTGCCTGCAACGTGGGTGCCGTGACCGTGTCCGTCCTGCTGGCCATCCGGACATCCAGGTTCGGTACAATCAACGCCTTTCACCACATTGAGGTGAGGGTGATTCTCGTCAATTCCGGTGTCGAGTACCGCGACCGTCTTACCTTTTCCGAAGTAGCCTTCCTCGTGGATGCGATGGGCGCCAACATTTGTGACACCCCACTGGTAGCCTTGCGCGGATGCCTGTTCTTGCTCGTCGGGAACTGCATCGATAACCGGCTCGATGCGGACAATGTCCGGGTTTCCTTCGAGTGCGAGCAACGTCCGTGTCGGAAGGTAGGCGGAAAGCGCCGGTACCACGGTGTACGTGTGGCGAACTTCGCCCCCGCTCGACTCCACGATTCGCCGTTCGGCTTCGCCCGGAGTTGTTTCGAACACGACAAAGTAGCGGTCTGGCTGCTCACCTCGCGTCCGGTCCATGCCCTGGGCAAGTTCTGCTCCCGCGAGCGGAGCCATCACGGCCAGCAGGCACAGGAATATTGCGAGAAGTGTGCCGGGAAGCCTCACTGAGTCGAGCATACTCGCCCCGCAGAGTCACTGGTACCGAACCCTGGATCGCGACAGGTGCGGCACGTTGCGAGACATCACCAGGAAGTCTTGCGGGGAGCCTCGCAGGTAGCACGCCGTCATTCACCTGCTTTTCGAAAGGTACGCGCGTTCTGTGCCTTAAGAGTAACTGGGCTGGTAAAGCACCAGCCCAGTTGTTCCCGATTCACTTCCAGCGCTATGAGAGGTTACTGGAAGACATCCTCCGTTTGCGTGACGGAGTTTCCGGCGGTGTCCGTCACGGTGATCCGCACGCTATCCGCGCTGCCGCGGGTCCTCAGGTTGTGCT
>SKKR01000431.1 GCA_007123655.1 Thermomicrobiaceae bacterium | reverse complement strand
ACTGATGGAAAAATCGGATTCGACTGACGCGCGAGAACTGCTGCAGCCTTCGAGACAGATCGTCTCGGCAAGGCGTCGCGCCTGGCGTTCGTTTACCCGGAACAGGACCGCCGTCGTCGGGCTGGTGTTGATCGCCATCCTCACGTTGATGGCGGTCGCCGCACCTGTCATCGCCCCGCATGACCCACTTTCGCAAAGCGCGGTCGATCGACTCGCACCGCCGAGCGGCGAGCACTGGATGGGGCGGGACCATTACGGGCGCGATATCTGGTCCAGAGTGCTCTACGGGGCCCGAATCGCCCTGATCGTCGGCGTTGCGTCCGTCGCCTTCGGCGGAGCAATGGGTACGGTCATGGGTGTCGTCGCTGGATTCAAGGGAGGACGCACCGAGACGGTCCTGATGCGGATCACCGACGTCTTACTGGCATTCCCCGACCTGATCACCGGACTGCTGATACTTGCCGTGCTGGGATCCGGACTGTGGAAAATGATATTCGCAATCGGGATCACGATCGCGCCGAGATTCGCGCGCATCGCCTACGGCGCCACCCTTTCGATCAAAGAGATGGACTATATCCAGGCCGCACGGGCGGTTGGCGTGAAAGACATGCGGATGCTCGGATTGCATGTGCTTCCCAACATGATGGGCGACATCCTCGTCCTGGGAAGCCTCTGGATGGCCTCCGCCATCCGGCTTGAGGCGAGCCTGAGCTTCATCGGTCTCGGAGTATCGCCGCCAACCGCAACCTGGGGCCAGATGATTCGGGACGGCACACACCAGCTCGCGGTGCAGCCGTGGTTTGCCTTTGCTCCGGGAATTGCCCTGCTCATCGCGGTGTTCGCCTTCAATCTGGCTGGCGACGGACTGCGAGACGTACTCGATCCGCGGGCGCAGACCTGATCCCGCCATCCTGGCCTGCGCCGAGTTCGCAGCTCGGCCGGTCGGGGTCACTCATAGTAGGCGATCAGCCCCTCTCGAGGGAACTTTGTTTTGCGCATCAACGTCTTCCCTGCAGCCAGCGATGTGCACGCTCGATCCCGGAGGGAGTATCCGCTCGTGATTCCAATACGATTACCCGGCACGCTCGCAGCGCTACTCGCGGTCATGCTGGTTGTGACGATCTCCGCCTGCGCGAATCAGTCAGGATCCACTGACGACGGGAACGAGGTGAAACCCGACCCTCATCCAACCGCGGAACATGGGGATGACGCGGATTACTCGGAAACTCCTGCGGCAGAAGCACCCGATCCGTCGGAAATTAGCCGCGCATCGGACTCGATCAGCCACTTCGGCTTTGACATGTTCTCCGGCCTTGCCGGCCTCGAACCCGACGAAAACGTCATTGTGAGCCCGCAGAGCGCGGCGATCCTGCTGGCGCTTCTCTTCAACGGGGCCGAGGGCGAGACCCGCGAGGCGATCGGTGAGGTCCTGTATTTGGAGGACCCGTTCGACGATTCGATCAACGATGAGCACCGACTGCTGGCGTCGTACCTGATGTCGGCTGATCCGGACGTCGAACTGGCGATCGCGAACTCTCTGTGGGCGAATGAAGGTACGCCGTTCGAAGAGGACTACCTGGACCGCATGCGCGAATACTTCGACGCGACGATCAATGAGGTCGATCTCGGTGAGCAGGCATCCGCGGACCAGATCGACGAATGGGTGGCGGAAAACACGAACGACCGCATCCAGGAGATGGCGCAGGCCCTCGGATTGCCCGATCCGAACGCTGTTATGGTCCTGCTCAACGCGGTCTACTTTCTCGGCAACTGGACCGAGCCATTTGACCCTGATCAGACCGCGGACGGGACGTTCTCACTCCCTGACGGCGAAGAGATCACCTTGCCGATGATGAACCGGGACGATGACACACTCTTTACCGAACAGGATGGATTCAAGGCCATCCGCCTTCCGTACGGTGAAAAGGAGCGATTCGGCATGGAGATTTTTCTTCCGAGCGACGAGCACGACCTCGGCGACCTTCGCGAAGAACTCGATGCTGATTTGTGGCAGGAAACGACAGGTAGCTTCAGCGAGCAACGGGTCAATGTCGAGCTTCCGAGCTTCGAAATCGAATACGATACCGGCTCGGATCTCGATGAAGTTCTGAGGAATCTCGGCATGGGCATCGCCTACGAAGGTGGATCGGACTTCACTCCCATGACATCGGCTGATCCCTGGTTGAGTTCAGTGGTTCAAAAGACCTTCATTCGGGTGGACGAAGAGGGGACTGAAGCTGCTGCGGTCACCGGTGGGGGCATGGTCGATTCACTCCCGCCACAGTTCATAGTTGACCGTCCGTTCTTTTTTACCATCAGCGATCGGGAGACCAGTACTATTCTCTTCATGGGACAGGTTACGAATCCAACCGAATAGGGTATCGTTGAGCAACACCATCGCTGCCCGATGCGATACCATCTGGCAACGCGGGAAAGGGAACGACGTGATGGTAAGCAGGGCCGAAATCGAAGGCGGGATTCAGGCTGGCATCAATCGCGTAGAGTCTACGTTCAGCCAATTGACCGAGGAACAACTCGACACGAAGGTTCACGACGGCCCGAACGGTTGGACAGCGCGCCACATCCTTGCTCATCTTGCCGGACGCCATGAGACGTATGAACTGCTGATTTCAATGGCGGAGGAGTCACATGGCGCGCCACCCGGGAATCTCGACATGGACTCCTGGAATCAGCGGCTCGTCAACGAGCGTCTGAAGCGCAGCCGCGACGATCTTCTCCGGGAGTTCAGGAGCACGCACGAGCGGTTGATCGAGCGAGTCGCCGGAATGCGTGACGACCATCTTCGTCGGGTCCTCGTCCTGCCAAACCGGGAGACAACGCTGGGAGATGTCCTGATCGGCAGCGGCGGAATGCATTCTATTCAACATGCAGAAGAGGTTGAGGAAGCGCTCGGTATCCCGAAGTAACGAATCCGGGTAACCGCGCGGGTCACCCGGAAATTGCGCTTCGAATTCGACGACGACTCACCCGCCGATCTGGCTCATCCCGCGTCCCATGTTTCGATCGCCCTCCAGCAGGCCATGCCCCCACGGCTTCCGCCAGACCCCGAAGCGAATCTGCTCGATAAGATCATCTTCATTCCCGCCACCCCGAAGGATGTCGCGGACGTCAACCTCGTCGTTCCGGAGCAGGCAGAGTCGCAGCTTGCCGTCGGCCGTCAGGCGAATCCGGT
>SKKR01000043.1 GCA_007123655.1 Thermomicrobiaceae bacterium | reverse complement strand
TGCGGGAGGCTGTCTGGCCGTGCGTCTGCTACAGTTGCCCGGTGGCGCGCGGGCGACGCGCGTTTCAGTTTCGCGAGATGAGGGGAATGGAGTGGACCTTTCCGCGGCGGCAATGTCCGGGCTGGTCGGCGTTGCAGCGACCACCATCCTGCACAACATGATGCCGTTTCTCGGATTGCCCCGGGTGAACCTGGCCGGCGTTCTCGGAACATGGCTGCTCCAGCCGGGAAGCCGGGCGGCGATGCTGGGCCTGGCGTTGCATTTCCTGTTCGGCGCGGCGTTCGCGGTCGTCTACGCATTCCTCTGGGCGAGCGGGGTGGGCGAGCCGACCGTGGAGTGGGGGCTCATGTTCGGAGCCATCCACGGGCTCATCGTCGCGGCCATCGTTCCTGTTCTGTTGCACCGCTATCCCCGGCCGAACGAGATGCTGGAGGGGCCGACGACCGTGGTTGCGCTGTTCGTGCTGCATCTGATCTTCGGACTGGTCGTGGCGCTCCAGTACCGGGCGCTGGTGTAGTCTCCCGAGCTTCCGGCTGATCACGTCACTTGACCACGCGCTTTCCCGCCTCGACAATGCCCGTGCACAACCGAAAGTCGCGTAACAGACGTTGCGAAAGGGGCAGGTGATGAACATCGTTCGTTACGGGCGTGGAGACGTTGTGGCCTACGGAATCCTTGACGGCGATACCGTCTACGAAGCGTCAGGCGATCCATACACCGGTGGCCCGACCCGGGGCACCGCTGTTGGCCCACTCTCAGACGTCACCCTGCATGCGCCGGTCCAGCCGAGCAAGATCATCGCCATCGGTCTGAACTACCAGGATCACATAGACGAAGACGCGTTCGACTTCGAGCGCCCGGAGAACCCGATCGTCTTCCTGAAGCCCCCGAGTTCGCTCGTCGGGCATGGCGCCAGTATCGTCCTGCCGGCGGGAACCGAGAAGGTCGATAGCGAAGCGGAACTCGGCGTCGTCATCGGCCGGCGCTGCCGGAACGTCAAGGGTTCTGATTACCAGGACGTCATCCTGGGACTCACGAACTCGAACGATGTCTCAGCGCGCGACTACCAGTTCAAGGACGGGCAATGGGCCCGCGCCAAGGGATTCGACACCTTCTCGCCAGTCGGACCGGCGATTGTGACGGAGACTGATCCCACCAACCGGGCGATCACCTGTCGCCTGAACGGTGAGGTCCGCCAGCAGTCGAACACGGACATGCTGATCTTCGATGTGCCGACACTGATCGAATTCGTGAGTCGAGTGATGACGCTGGAGCCGGGTGACATCATCATGACCGGGACGCCGGCCGGCCCGCCGACGATGTCACCCGGTGACGTCGTTGAGATCGAGATCGATGGGCTCGGCGAGCTCCGGAACACGGCGGTTGCGGAGTAATCTGCAATGGTCCGGTCTGCTTACCGGCCTGACTCCCTAAAACCAGCGCCAGAGCCACCATTTCTCGAACGCCAGTTTGGCCCAGTGAATTGGCGCGTTCGGCCCGTATATCCTGCCCACGCCGGAACCGTACGGTGGGAAACCCTGCGGATATCTCGTGCGGAGCATGGCAGCCTGACCGGCGCCGTACTCCACCAGTCACAACGTGTGGAGGCGTAATCTGGTCGGCTGGCCGTGCCCAGTCAACTCGTGGGCGATGTTGTGAGCGACGACATCCGCCTCCTGATGCGCCACAACTCCCGCCTTGGAAGCCGGCATGTTGGCCGCGTCGCCGATCGCGTAGACGTTCTCCCATCTCGTTGCGAGCGTATCGACGTCCACTTCCACTCCCGTGTCGTCCGCCAGACCCGAATCGAGCAACACCTGCGCCGGACGATGCGGCGGGACGATGAAGAGGAGATCGAACGGGAGCTCCCGCCCATCTGTCGAACGCACCTTCTTCGCGTCGCCGTCAACATTATCGATGGTGAAGTCTGTATGAAGGTTGATCCCGCGCTCGTCGAGATGCTCGCGCATGAACTCGCTGGGTTGACCGTTACCGCCTAATGGACCGGGCTCCGAGGTGAAGAAATCGATCGTCACGTTGTTACGGATGCCCCGTTCAACCAGACCGTCCTCGATCAGCCAGGCAGCTTCATACGGTCCCGGCGGACACCGGTACGGCGGCGCGGAAATGCCGATAACGAGCCTGCCGGCCGTGAAGTCTTTCAACGCGTCTCGCAGGCGAAGCGCCGCGTCCATCTCCCAGGTGTGGTGGGCAACGTGGAAGTCGCCCGGGATGAGTTCCGGGCGTGTCTGGAGCCCGAGCGATGAGACCAGATAATCGTATTTCACCTCTCCGTTGGCGGTCGCAACAGTCCGGCTGTCGGTATCGATATAGGTCACTCGATCGTTGAGAAAGCGGACATTTCGCCGCTCGATCGTCGAGAGGTCACGGGAAATATCCTGGGGTTGGCGCCAGCCGCGGACCATCCAGAGATAGCTGGACTGGTAATAATGCTGCGGTTTCTGATCGATCAGTATGACGTTGTGATCTTTGCCGATTGATTCGCCCAGATGGTTCGCGGCGACTGCTCCTCCACTACCCCCGCCGAGAATGACGATGTCTCGTCGAGTCATTGCTGCTCCTTCACTGGTGGGGCGATCGCGTTAAGAGCGGCTCGCCTTCGCCGGGTCCCGCCCTTCTCTTTCGAACTCCGATGTCATGCTGAGCACTAGGTGGACCGGTGTATCCGACACCTTACGTGCCCAGTTCGAGCGGTACAACGCAACGAGGCCAAGCCCTAGCCCGGCGACAGCCAGTAGCGATTTCAGCTTCATCCCAGTGGGCTTCCCTTCTACGTTCATCACTGGCGCGTTCGGTTCCGAACTGTGCCACTCTCAATTTAGATGCCCAATTTCCGTGATGGTTACAAGTGCGCCACGTTCAGCACTGACCGCGCCGGAGCCGCTCCGGGTGATGGACTCGTCATCAGGAATCGAAGAGGCCGCGTGAGTTTCCAGATGATGAACGCCGGAGTGTGGGGGCGGTTCATCCATGCTAGACTGGACATATCAGGCCTAAACTCAAAATGCTGCTGATTGGGATTCCAGAGTCGATGGGAGCTACTGCAGGCCGCCGCCAGCCTGGTTCATGTCTGATCGGTCGAGGAGCCGAACTTGAGGTGCTTCGGGCGAGCCTTGATGATGCGCGCGCCGGCCAGGGCCAGCTGGTGCTCCTTGCCGGGGAGCCGGGGATCG
>SKKR01000436.1 GCA_007123655.1 Thermomicrobiaceae bacterium | reverse complement strand
CGCTCCGGCAGATCCTTCGCTACATCGGCGTCTCGACTGCCAATATGGAGGAAGGGGCGTTCCGGTGTGATGCCAACGTGTCCCAGCGTTCGGTCGATGGGACGCTGGTCGGGCCGAAGGTCGAGATCAAGAACATGAACAGCTTCCGGTCCGTAGAGCGCGCGCTTGCCTTTGAAGTTGACCGCCAGCGGAAGGCGCTGAGCAGTGGAGAGCCGCTGGAGCAGGAAACCCGCGGGTGGGTCGAAGACGAAGAGATAACCGTTTCACAGCGTACCAAGGAGTACGCACACGACTACCGGTACTTTCCGGAGCCGGACCTGCCGCCACTGGTGCTCGAACGCGCAGAGATCGCGGAGATCCAGGCGAGAATGCCGGAACTTCCGGCTGCCCGGCGCGAGCGTTTTGCGCATCAGTACCGCCTGGAGGAACGCGAAGCTGAACTCCTCACCGTTGAACGCGATATCGCCGAGTTCTTCGAGCGCACTGTCAGCGATGACACTGCCCGAGCGCGGGACGCCGCCAACTGGATTACGGGCGAGATTTTCGCACTGATGCGAGACTCCGGCCTGGAGCTTGAAGACGTCAATATCCAGCCGCGCCAGTTGAGCGAGTTGATCGAACTGGTCAATGAGGACACCATCAATAATCGAACGGCCAAAGAGGTGCTGGTTGCCGTTCACGAGTCGGGGAAGGATCCCCGGGTCGTTGTCGAAGAACGGGGGCTGGCGCAAGTGAGCGACGAAGCTCAGTTGTTGGCAGTGGTGCAAAATGTGGTGGACGAGCACCCCGAAGCGGTTGCCGATTATCAAAGGGGTAAGAAAGCGGCCATCGGTTTCCTGATTGGACAGGTCATGCGGCAGATGCGTGGCACTGCCAATCCCGGCGTCGCCAGGAAACTCCTGGAACAGGCGCTGGCGGAGCGAGTAACGTCGTAATCAGGATTGAAGGTCCGCAGGTATTGCGGGCCTTTCGCTTTCTGTTGAACCGAATTGGTAGCCGCCCGCCGTCGTACCGGTTCAGTGCACCGGCACGCGGGACACAAGGGTGGCCCAGTGTGTGGCGAGCTGACAACTGAGAAAGGGTTCCTGCCATGGTGGTCGAGAGTCCCACGCGCGATTCTCACGAGCCCAATATCTTCGATTACGCGGTCGAGCAGTTCAATATTGCCTCGGACGTTATCGGGCTCGACGACGATATGCGCCGGGTGCTAAGTACCTGTAAACGAGAGCTCACCGTCAACTTCCCGGTTGAGATGGACGACGGTTCGGTACAGGTGTTCACCGGCCACCGGGTTCAGCACAACATCGGCGCGGGACCGTCCAAGGGTGGGATTCGTTATCACCCTGAGGTAACGATCGACGAGGTCAAAGCGCTGGCGATGTGGATGACCTGGAAATGTGCGGTCGTCGGACTACCCTACGGTGGCGGCAAGGGCGGCGTCCGGGTCAACCCCAAACTGCTGTCTCAGAACGAGCTTCAGAATCTGACGCGACGCTACACGTCCGAGATCTCGATCATGATCGGCCCGCACAGCGATATTCCCGCCCCCGACGTCAATACCAACCCGCAGGTCATGGCCTGGATAATGGATACGTACGGAATGCACCAGGGCGGCGTTGTCGAACCTGCGGTAGTGACCGGGAAACCGATCCTGCTCGGTGGCTCAGCCGGGCGATTCGAGGCGACCGGGCGGGGCTGTGTCTATGCCGTGGCCGAGGCAACCAGGAAATTCGGAATGGACTTCCATTCGACGCGCGTGGCGATCCAGGGATTCGGAAACGCCGGAGCGACCGTCGCCCGGATCATGTATGACGAGGGGTGCCGGGTCGTAGCGGTCAGCGACTCACGCGGAGGAACCTATAACCCGGACGGACTGGATATACCCGCGGTTGACGAGCACAAACGGCATAATGACACGGTTGCGAGCTTCTCCGGCGGTGAAGCGGTGACAAATGCGGAACTGCTGGAGCTTGACTGCGACATTCTGGTCCCGGCCGCGCTTGAGGGCCAGATCACTCGCGCCAACGCGCACCAGATCAAGGCGCGTCTCGTTGCCGAGGCCGCGAACGGTCCGACCACACCGGAAGCGGATCGGATCCTGCACGACAACGGCGTGATAATCCTGCCGGATATCTATGCCAACGCTGGAGGCGTGACGGTCTCCTATTTCGAGTGGGTGCAGGGGCTGCAGTCGTTTATCTGGACCGAGAAAGAAGTGAACGAACGGCTTCACAAAGTGATGGCGGACAGCTTCGAAGCCGTTTACACCGTTGCCCAGCAATACCAGGTCCACATGCGTACCGCCGCGATGGCAAGGGCAATTCAGCGCGTGGCAGAGTTCGGGCGGGTTCGCGGGATCTACCCGTAGCGGATTCAAAAGCGGGTCCAGACACCGGACATGGAAAGCCAGAATCAGCTCGTGCCAGTGTGCGTACACTGACTGTCTCGCGTCAGGCGGGCTCCTCGGTGAGCAGACGCCGGAGTTGCTCTTCCTGCTCTCGCTTGGTGACGACGATGAGTTCGTCTCCCGGCTGGATCACTGTTTGTCCGGAAGGGATAATCAGCTCACCTTTCCGCAGGATGGCGGTGATGATGACGTCACGCGGGAAGCGTACGTCCTGGATCTCCCGGTTGATCACATCCGAGCGTGCGGACACCTTTACCTCAACGATCGCCAGGTCCTCATGTTTCAGCGCCAGTAAGTGTACGAACGGAAGATCCGGAATTTGCTGCTCGATCATGTTCATGATCACATTGGTGTTGCTCACGGTCGCGTCGATGCCGAGCATCCGAAAGAGTTCTTCGTTCTTCGGATTGTTAACTCTGGCGATTGTCCGCTTGACCTCGAAGCGCTCTTTCGCTACCTGACAGATGACGAGGTTGTCCTCATCGTCTCCGGTTACCGCGATCACGACGTCCGCTCTGGCGGCGCCGGCGTCCATCAATCGAGAAGCTTCCGCCGCGTCGCCCTGCATAATCGCGGCGCCGAACTGCTCCATGTAGATCTCGCATTTGGCCGGGTTCTTTTCAACCAGAAGGACCTCATAGCCTTCGGTGATGAGCGTCTTGGTGAGGTAGTAACCGACCTTGCCGCCGCCCGCGACGATGATGTACATATGGACTTGGTCCTCAAACTTTCTGCGTCATGAGCGGCCGGTCAGATCAGCCGAAAGACGGAAATCCGGGAGTTCCTGT
>SKKR01000573.1 GCA_007123655.1 Thermomicrobiaceae bacterium | reverse complement strand
GTAGATGGCCGTGGTGAGGTTGGACTGAAGACCGATGAAAACCGCCATCACCGGCGCAATACTGAGGATCGCCTGCCAGGAAAATGCCGGCAGGATCAGCTCCGGAACCGGCAGGTCCCAGGAGCTCGGAAACCCACCGATTTCACCCAGCAGAGCCGCCATACCTGCCCCGAGAATGAGCGCCGGCAGAATCGGAGGAATCTGCGCCGGGAGCCAGCGTTGACCGGCAACGTACGCGCCAACCGTGACACCGATGAGCAACGGGTAAACCGACATTTCGTCAAACACACGGACGACGAACGGCATTGCCGTCCCGGCCACGATTCCGAAGACGATCGGTGCCGGAATGAGCGACGCGATTCTGGTCGATAACCCGAGCGCGCCGAGCAGGAACACCAGGATTCCGGTCACGACCAGCCCACCGAGCACCTGCGCGTACGTATATTGAACCGACAGCGCGGTGATGAACACCAGGCCGTGAATATGCCAGGCAATTAGCACCGGCTGCCGGTAGATTCGCGCCACCAACAGACCCAACACGCCCGGAATTCCGTACAGCCCGAAGATCATCGACGCGGTCTGCCCATCGGTCAGCCCGTATGCCTGGGCAGTCGCCAGGGGAACGCTAACCAACGCTACAGCGAAGATGATCGTGGGCACTGCCGCGCCGAGTTGCGCCAGTGGAAGGTGGTGGGACTGGTACACGGTTTTCGCCGCAGACTTGGACATCGGACATCGAACCTCCTGCGAGTTCGGTCTACACCACCCCTGATCCGCCGCAAACCGCGCGGCGATGCTCGGGCCGATCGCTAGCGCCCGGTCCCGCGAGTCTCCCGACCGTTTTTCCGATTCACGTCATCTCCAGCCCGCTGACGTGAAGTCCTGGGGGAGTCCTGGTGTCTTGCCGGGCGGTTCGTTGCCGGAAATGGCCTGTTGCGTGATCTGTTGCCCGATTTACTGGCAGTGCGGGCGGGTAAGGCCAGTCTTTCGACAATCCTGCGGGGGTCCACGACTTCGCTCCGAAACAGGTGCATGCTGCACGGTCAGGATGGGTCCCGGAATGAATCACCGGCGTCGATCCGGTTGAGACGCGACACGGATCGACAGGGAAAGCCTCACCGAGCCACTGAACGCACCGGCTCGATGCTCTGGTTCATGCGGACATGGTGCTCTGGTCGCTTGTCAGTCCCGATTCCCTGCCAGCCTATCACAGTCTGGCCGCGGGCTGCGTGCGTCGCCGCTGCCTGCCCCGGCGCTGCTTCCGTCAGGCTCGTGTAACTGCCCCGGTAGAAGAGCAAGGGGCGACGGTGTGTATCCTCGCAGGCGATTGCCTGAACCCGGGCGACCACGATATCGTGGTCACCGCTGCCGTAACGTCGGCTGACTTCGCAGACGAGTGTGCTGATGCTGTCGCACAGGATCGGTGCGCCTGCGTGGCGATCGAACCGGTGATCGGGTGCCGGACAGGAATCGGACCAGGTGCGGGAGAAGTATCGCGACAAGGGCTCCTGATCTTCGCCGAGCGTGTTCATTGCGAAACGCCTGCCCGGAATCAGCAGCTCGGCCATCCGTGTCGAATGGCCGACACACACCAGAATCAGTGGAGGGTCGAGTGAGACGGACGTAACGGCGTTGGCGGTCATGCCATGCGGCCCGCTTGACCCGTCAGTTGTGATCACCGTCACGCCCGTCGCGAAGCGGCCCATGGCATCGCGGAACTCGCGGCTTTCCACACCGTGTTCCGCACGAGGTGAAACTGCGCTCTCCGGTCGAGCCGTCAGCGGACGTTGCCTCCACAACCTGTTCCACGTCCCTGCGATCGCGTGTGCCACACGCTGCAACGGCGCGGAAGCATTCCTTCCCAGCTCAGTTCGGTTGATCATCCTGTCCTCCACCAAAACGGGCTGTGACCGAAATGCGGTCGGGCGGACCCTGGAGGTTCGCCAGGCCGATTCAGGAAGGCCCCTGACCGGAATGGCTCGCCGCCATTGCGGCGGTCCGGGCCGCCGGTTCCGATCCGGTTTCCGCATCAGATTGCGGTCGTTCGGTGAGTCCCTGTCCGATCTCGCTGGTTGGCTGATGTGGGATCGCCTCCTGCATCGTGTCGAACGCCAGCCCCCATGGCGGCCGCAGGAAACCCAGCGCACGAACGTCCTGCAGCCAGAACCCGAACGGAGAATGCCGGGCGAACGTTCCGCCACCGAGAATCTTGCAGAGCCGGTCCAGCACGGACGCGGACAACTCTGCGATCGCCGTTTTCCCGAAAAACGGGCTGTTGCCGGTCTGCTGTTCAACCTCCCGCAGCATTCCCTGGTAGGCCTGTTGGACCAGCCAGCCTTCCATCTCGGCGCGGGTCCACTCGACCTGCTCGAAAGATCCCAGGCTCTCACGCCGTCGTTCGAGCTGTTGACGAGCCGTATCCAGCGCGATTTCCACGATGCCAACGAATACCGCTGCGTAAAGACAGGCGACCGGTCGAACCCGCAGGCTTTTCTTCTCGCGCTCACGGTGCACCGGCCACGCCGCTCGCGTGGCCGGGAAGTCGTCGAAGCGCAACGCGTGGCTCTGCGTCGCGCTCATACCATGCCCGTCCCAGGCTCCGACGAGCGTAATCCCCGCGGAACCGTCCCACGGGACGTCACGCAGATCCAGGATGAAGAGGTCCAGTTCGGAATCGTCCCCGGCAATCGCCGAGGTGACCATGTACGAGGTCATTCCGGAGCCGCTGCCGAAGTGCTTCTGGCCGGTCACCCGGTATCCTAATGGAGGCTCTTCTGGTCGTGCGGTGGAACGAGTGTTGTGAAGCGAGCCAGCGGAACCAGGCTCGGAAATTATCGTTCCCCACCAGTGGCCATCGACCGCGGTCTCGAACACCCAGCGGCGTTGCTCTTCCCAGGGCCGGGTATACGGTTCCGGGGCCTGCTCGAGCATCTGCCACCCCGCAAAGAGCAGTACCGCGGGATGCATACTGGCAACCAGGGCCACCGACGGGTCACCCTGGGCAAGCACCCGTAGCATCTCGCTCACTGAACGGGTCGAGCGCTGAGGGTCACGCCATGCCCCGCCGTACTCGGCCGGGGTATTCGCGAGCAGGAATCCGGCATCCCGCAAGCGCTGGAAGTCTGCCGGTTCCAGATGGCGACGGATCTGCCGGTCACGCCGTTCCCGGGCGAACTCAATCGAGATCTGCCGGATATTGT
>SKKR01000390.1 GCA_007123655.1 Thermomicrobiaceae bacterium | reverse complement strand
TTGGTTCATTCGACAGCCACCTTGCTGTTCGGCAATAATCAGCGCATGAACGCTAACTTGTGATAATCGAGGGATAGACAGGTATGAGTGCTCAGGCGAAATCACTGGAACAGTTGCTGGAGGATCTGCGGCAACTTCGGGACCGGATGATTCCGATGTTCGAAGCGCTGACCGAGGAGTGGGACAACCGGACTGAACCGGGCTATCCGGTGATCTTCGACAACGTAGAGGGTGGCGGCTATTTCGGGATCAACCTCGATCCTGGCTACGGCCTCTACGTCATGATCGAAGAAGGACAGATCATCGCACAGTTGAACGTGATCGCCTGGCGCACCGATGTCCGCTCGGCAGCCAACCGGGAGAAGTTCGCCAGCGCCCCGGCGGGTGGCTGGAAGATCGTCTCCCCGGAAATCAGCGATAACGAGTTGCGGAACCTGCTCTCGGAACTGCTGGCGCACTGGAATGTGCAGCCGCTGGTGATCCGGGTGACCGACAGCTAGACCAGCTCCTTATCTGAAACGCTGAACCCGGGGACGCAAGTGCGTCCCCGGGTTTGCTGTCTACGTCGGTGACAGAAACAAGTAGACCCGCGTTTCACGTGAAACGCGGGTCGGTCTTTGCCGAAACATGTCAGGGACGGTTTCACATGAAACCGGACGTCTACTCTACGATCCAGCTCTCAATGTCACGAGAATAGTCAATGATCTCGGACTCGTCGAAGAACAGTCCAACCTCGCGCTGACCCGTCTCAACGGCATCCGACGCGTGAATGATGTTCATCCCGATCGACAGACCGAAGTCCCCGCGGATCGTTCCCGCCGTCGCATCAACCGGGTTCGTCGCGCCAACAAGCCCGCGCGTTACCGAGACCGCGTTCGGTCCTTCAACGACGCCGACGACCACCGGCGACGACGTGATGAACGACACCAGATCACCGAAGAATGGCTTGTCTCGATGCTCGCCATAGTGCGTCTCAGCCAGTTCCTTCGACACCTTCATCAGCTTCAGACCGGCCAGCCGAAGTCCCTTGTCCTCAAGCCGTGTAATCACACGACCGATCAAACCCCGCTGCACACCATCCGGTTTGACAATAATCAGCGTACGCTCCACCCGCGCACCGTTCCCTTCTCTTATCTTAAAAAACGCGCTAACAGAAAAGCACCGCCGGACGGATCCAGCGGTGCCTAGCCTACCACAGTGCTGGCGCGATCCTGCTTGCACGCAATCCTCAGTCAAACACACTGCCGAGGGACTCGAGCGACTCCAGCATCACCGGCTCGAGCGCTTCATGCGGCACAGTTGCCTCGGACAACACGACCAGGAACACATCATCGTCGCGGACCACGTGCACTGTTCCAGATCCCACATTCAGGACGTCGGGTCCGTTTTTGTTCGCTGGACCAAACAGCAGCGAACCCGCAGCCCCGAGGATCTCCGCATCGTCACCGGTCACTCCGGCCGTGCCAACGACCAGCCCATCGGGACTCGTCGCGACCGCGCTCAGAACGCCGTCATATTCAAGCAATCCGAGCAGTTCATCATCCATGTCCACCCGACCTGTCACTTGGACCGGCTTCGCACGTACCGGTTACTCAGCGCTTCCTCGTAATGCGTCGCAGCAGCCGCCCAGTCTCCATGTCGACGATACAGCGCGCCCAGCAGCCGGTGAACACCGACCTCACGTTCCCGCATCACCTCGATCAAGTGCCCCAGATCACGAACGACATCGGCTCCGCGTTCCGGCGCATTGCGATACAGCCAGCGATATTGTTCCAGCGCCAGTTCGGGACTGCTCTCGAGGAGCTCCCGCGCGAGCTCGATCCGGCGTTCCACGTTCTCTGGATCACGCTCGATCTCTGCACGCACGGCGTCTACGTCCACTCCGGCGGCCAATTCAGTTCCCGGCAGTCGCTTCCGACCCTCAATGCGACCCTCATCGATGAGGGCTTGCTTGACTGCCCGGGCACGATCGATCAATGCTTCATCCAGCCCAAGACGTTCCGCTGAGATGTGCGACATTGAAGCTCGTGTCGCCTCAGGTGTTTCACGTGCAACCGGTGGCGATTGCGGAGTCACAGACACAGTTTCGTCCGGTTCCTCCTCGAAGAGATCAGACAACGATTCGTCTACGCTGCTCTCCGCAACCGGGCTCGCTGGCTCTTCATCCCCCGACAGATCGTCGGTACCAGGCAACCCGGCACTGAACTCCCACTCTTCTTCTCCGATCGCGGGTTCTCCCACAGGCTCCTCGACAGCACCCTCCATCGGCTGCTCAAGCCGCTCCGTCTCGGCATATTGCTGCTGCGACTCTTCCGGGAAGGTGACGCCGAACGAATCCACCTCACCCGCGTCGCCGATGGGAAGATCCACCATCTCATCCGCTTCATCCGCCTTATCGGACAGCCAGGCATCGTCAATCGACTCCATATCCAATGGGGCCGTTTCGCTTTCAGGCAACCCTTCTGCCATCCCGGATACCTGGGCGCCGCCGTCAAAATCGAATGGTTCCAATCCCCCTTGGTCCAGCGACTCGAGTTCATCAGTGTACCCACGAGGCATTTCGCCAGGCTTAGCCTCTTCAATCTCCTGGTCAATCCCCGACCAGTCGATTTGGAACGGCGACTCCTGTCCCAGTTCATCCAGCTCGAGTGTGCCTTCACCCTCTGGCTCTTCAACTGGTTCCGTCGCAGGTTCGGGAGAGGTTGTCGGCTCCTCCGGCAACCCCGGGTCGAACGGCTCCACGCCTTCGTCCTCGAGCGAGCTGAGCATCCCCGTGTATCCTGCCGGGCGCTCGTCCTCGGGCCTCGCTTGCTGGATCTCTTCATCGGAGGGAAGCGAGAATTCGCTCAGCCAGTCGTCCAGCCCTTCACTCTCTTCCGCTGCAGCCGGTTCGACGTCCGGCTCCTCTGGTTCGCCAGGAATTTCAAGCTCGCCCACACGCTCTGCCGCCGACTTCTGCTGATCTTCGATCCCACCGGTGGGATCGAACGGCTGAACGCCTTGCTCTTCGAGCGAACTCAACGTACCGGTATGACCCGCCGGGTGTTCCCCCGTCGGCCGTGCCTGATCAAGCTCCTCATCGGAAGGCATGGTGAAGTCATCTAGTGAGAAATCATCTGGATCGGCAGCCGCCATTCCAGCACGTTCTGATTCGCTCGACTCAGATCCACCACCCGGATCGAACGGCTCGACGCCCTGCGA
>SKKR01000269.1 GCA_007123655.1 Thermomicrobiaceae bacterium | reverse complement strand
AGTTCTTCCAGCGTCATTCCCAGCCCGATTTCGACCGCCTCGCGATGCGAGACACCATCCTGGTAGACGGCGAGCAGCCGGGCGATCGGCTCGTGCCCATGTTCCTCGATCAGGAACTCGATGATGCTTTCGCTCTGAGCGTATGACTGAATGGCGAGATCCGGATCGCTTGGGAAGCTCGACCTGAGCGCCGGGACGGGGATCAGCCGCCCATCGTCAATCGCCTGGTCGAGAACCCGCCGGAATCGGTCCTCCTGCACTTCCTGGTAGTTGATAGCCAGCCCCTCATCGAGCCATCGAGGAGGACCGTTGAAGGGGTTCAATGTCGCCTGTGCGACCAGCAGGTGAATCACCTCGTGCGTCAACATGCGGCCCATCTCGGTTGCCGCTCCTTCGCCAGGGGAGATCCCGGCGACGATCAGATTCTGTCCGGGATCGGCAAACCCGCCGATCCATTCCGGCGAGTTGTAAGGCAGCGCTTCCTGGAATTCAGATACGCTCCCGTAGAGGATGATATTGATCGGTTCATCCAGCTGGACATCGAAATCTGACCCGAACCGGTCGATCGTTCGCTGGGTCACATCCATGGCCAGTTCACCGAGCTGGGATCCTCCCGCGTAGTTGTAGATCGAAACCGACCCTTCAGCCGTCTCGGTCCAGTCATAGCGGTTGTCGATGAAGAAGAACTGTTGCTGCGGGGTCTCAAGCTGGCGACCGTCTTCCAGCGTGATGATCCAGCGGTAATCGATGTCGAGGCCAGGCGGAAGGTAGTTCGTGCGCAGATCGACCGAGTAGCTGGTGTCTACATTTGAACCCGGTTCGAAATCCGGACGTTCCGCCCGCGACGCCTGTGAGAAGACCGGCTGGTAGCGGAGTTCCACCTGCTCGATCGTATCGGGCGCCTCGACGTCGAGCGAGAACGTAATCCCGCTCGGGTAGTCGATCACCACGTCCTGTTCGTTGACGATGAGTTCCTGGTCCTGGGCGGTTGCCTCGCCGGGCGCGACGAGACCCCCAAACCCGAGGCCGAGTGCCAGAACGACCGCCGCAAGCATGATCACCAGGTGGTGCAGGCGCTCAGGACTCATTGTCCTCCCCGAGCTGTTGATGCAGATACGCGTCGATGATCTCTCCCAGATCGCCTTCCAGCACTGCCTGGGCGCTGGACGTGCTGTACTCGGTGCGGTGGTCGGTTACCATGGTATACGGCTGCAGGACGTAGGACCGGATGCGATTGCCCCACCCGGACGCAATGTGCTCGCCCTTGAGCTTCGCCTGCTCTTCCTCGCGAGCGCGCAGCGCCTGCTCGATCAGCTTGGCCCGAAGCAGCTTCATCGCAGTCTCTCGGTTCTGGAGCTGCGATCGCTCGTTCTGGCAGGTCACGACGATACCCGTGGGCAAATGCGTGAGACGGACCGCGGAATCCGTCTTGTTGACATGCTGTCCACCCGCGCCTGACGCCCGGTATGTGTCCACGCGGATGTCTTCGTCGCGAATCTCGACTTCCGGCGCATCCTCCACGTCGGGAAGGACCTCGACCAGAGCAAACGACGTGTGCCGCCGGTGGGCGGCGTCGAACGGCGAGAGTCGGACGAGGCGGTGCGTCCCCGCCTCACTGCGCAGGTAGCCGAACGCATAAGGTCCACGGATCTGGATCGTGGCGCTCTTGATGCCCGCCTCTTCGCCTTCCGTCCGGTCCAGCACGCTGGTATCAAACCCCTGGCTGCTCGCCCAGCGCAGGTACATGCGAACGAGCATCTCTGCCCAGTCCTGGGCGTCGACCCCGCCGGTTCCCGCGTGGACGGCCAGAATCGCATCGTGGTTGTCATATGGACCATTGAGGACCAGGCGCAGTTCCATCCGCTCCACTTCCCGGAGCAGGGACTCGCCTTCGTCGTGAAGCTCGGACTGCATGTCATCGTCATCGCCGGTCATTTCCAGCAGATCCTGGAGATCGACCGCCTGCTGCCGGAGGCGTTCCCACTGCTGGATCTGATCTCGAAGATCGGAAAACCGGCGCATGACCTGCTGCGCCTTCTCGGGGTCGTTCCAGAGTTCAGGGTCTGCGGTCTGCTCTTCTAACTCTCGGAGGTCCTGCCGTTTTGCAGGTAAGTCAAAGACGGGCTCCGATCTGGTCGAGACGCTCGACCACGGTGGAAATGGCAGTGTGCAGATTGTCGATCATGTTTTCCGTTCCTCGGCTACGATTCGCACATAACTGGCTGTGTTCTATCCTGCTCAGTATATCAAACGAGTGTGATGCTCATGCTGGTTCCGTGCCGTTTCAGGCCGGTCAATCCGGCACTGGCCGGCCCGCGAGCGGCACGGTATCATGCCGTGCTGGTGAGCTCGGGCGTTGGACGGGGATGGTGGATGAACGCACTGCGAGAGATTCGCCAGAATCCGGCGCTCCTGACGTTCATGCTTGGTCACTTCACCGTCGACCTCTACAGCGGGCTGCTGCCGGTTCTCTATCCATTGATGGCGATACAGTTCGATCTCAGCAACCGCGATGTCGGGTTCGTCGCGCTCAGCTTCATGACGGCGTCCTCTCTCTCCCAGCCGCTGTTCGGCTACCTCTCCGACAAGCATGGAAGCCGCTATATGGCGCCGGCCAGCCTGGCGTGGGCGGCGATCATGTTCGGCGTAATCGGTCTTTCTCCGTCCACCGGATTCTTCATGTTCGCCGCGTTCATGGCGGGGCTCGGTTCCGGCGCATATCACCCGCAGGGCGCCGCCAACGCCGCGGCTGCAGTCACGGACGAGTCGCGCAACACCGCGATGTCCATCTACACGGTCAGCGGCACCGGCGGCTTCGCGCTTGGCCCGATCGTCGGGGCGCTGATTTTCGGGGTGTTCCATCAGGAGGGCGTCCTGCTTATGGTTCCGCTCGGCCTGATCTCCGCCTGGCTGGTGTTCCGGTCGCTGGTGCGGCTCAATCTTGGCTTGCCGGAGCGGCACGCCAGCGGACCCGTTGACCAGCAGTTTTCGATCCGCTGGCGGGATCTGAGCCCGATCATCGCAATCGTCATGTTGCGGAGCTGGGTGTTTCTATCCGTGGTGACGTTGTCACCGCTCTGGTATCAGGAACTTGGCTATAGCGCGCGATTCTACGGAATACTGGTCACCGCGATGCTGGGCGTTGGCGCGCTCGGGACGATCGCCGGCGGGATGCTCGCTGACAGGTACGGCCAGCGCCAGGTACT
>SKKR01000359.1 GCA_007123655.1 Thermomicrobiaceae bacterium | reverse complement strand
TGTTGGCCCGCAGCCAGAGCCGGGAGCCGCGCCCGCGGGCGGGCTGGTATGATTGAACGTTGGTCCCGGCGCGGCGAAAGTGCCGCGTCTATTCATGAGGAGTTCTGTAACGTGCAACGTTCCCTGCGCAACATCGCTATTATCGCCCACGTCGACCACGGAAAAACGTCGCTCGTCGACGGCATGCTCAAACAGGCGAACGTGTTTCGAGACCCGGACGCCGCCGGGGAACTGATTCTGGACGTCAACGACCTCGAGCGCGAACGCGGGATCACGATCCTCTCCAAGAACGCGTCGATCCGATACGGTGATATTGACATAAATATCGTCGACACGCCCGGACACGTCGATTTCGGTGGGGAAGTCGAACGCGTGCTGAACATGGCGGACGGCTGCCTACTGGTTGTTGACGCGGTTGAAGGGCCGATGCCGCAAACGCGCAGCGTGCTGTCTCAGGCGCTTGCGCTCGGACTTCGCCCGGTCGTCGTCATCAACAAGATCGATCGACCGGCGGCAAGGCCGGACGAGGTCATCTCCATGATCCACGATCTTTTTTTGGAACTGGCGACTGACGAGCACCAGCTCGACTTCCCGGTCGTCTATGCGGTCGCGAAGGAAGGCAAGTCCGGGCCGGCGCCAGACGACCTTCGAGACGACCTGCAGTTCCTCATGGACACGATCGTGGAGCATGTTCCGGCACCAACAGGTGACTCGGATGGTCCGTTTCAAATGCTAATCGCGTCGCTGGACTACGATGACCATCGCGGGCGTATCGTCATTGGCAGAGTCCTTCGTGGCCGGCTGGCCGTCGGGGATTCGGTAATGCACATCGCTCCGGACGGCACCCGTACTGTGGAGAAGGTGAGCTATCTGGCAACATTCGCGGGCATGACGCGCCGGGCCGTCGAGATGGTCGAAGCTGGCGATATCATCGCACTCGCCGGCTGTCCCGATGCCCGGATCGGCGCGACGCTGGCCGACCCGGCGAGTCCGGACGCCCTTCCGGCAATGGAGATCGAAGCTCCTACGCTCCGGCTGACGTTCGGCGTCAACACATCCCCACTCTCCGGACGCGAGGGGAGTATGTCCACGTCGCGGCAACTCCGGGAGCGACTGTTCCGAGAGCTCGAGACAAACCTTTCACTCAAAGTGGATCCGACCGATCAACCGGACGTGTTCTCGGTTGCCGGGCGCGGCGAGCTTCATCTGTCAATTCTGATCGAGACGATGCGACGTGAAGGATACGAGTTTCAGGTTTCACGGCCGGAAGTCGTGACCCGCCAGGTGGATGGACAGGTCATGGAGCCGGTCGAGCACCTGTTCATCGATACGACCGATGACTATGTCGGCACCGTTACCGAACTGGTTGGAAGCCGCCGGGCGCGAATGCTGGATATGGTCAGCGACGGTCGCGGGAGTGTCCGGCTGGAGTTCTCGATACCAACACGTGGACTGATCGGCCTGCGCAGTGCAATGTTGAACGCGACCAGAGGGCAGGCATCACTCAGTTCCCAACTGAGCGGATACGAGCCGTGGCAGGGACCGATCAGTTCCAGCCGGTCAGGAGCGCTGGTGGCAACCGATAGCGGTCAGGCGCTCGCCTTTGGACTCCTCAACGCACAGGAGCGGGGACAGACCTTCATCGGGCCGGGGACCGAGGTGTACGAAGGCATGATCGTCGGGCAGCACCCCAGGGACGGTGACCTCCCGGTGAACGTCTGCCGGGGCAAGAAGCTCACCAACATGCGGGCAGCGTCCGCGGACCAGCACGAGCGGTTGTCCCCGCCGGTCGAGCTCAGTCTGGAACAGGCGCTCGACTTTCTGGAGGACGATGAATTGCTCGAGGTAACCCCGTCGAACCTGCGCCTTCGAAAGCAGATCCTGCGAAACGATGACCGGATCAAAGCGCGGCGTCGAGCGGAGAGCGCGGCACATTCCTGAGTATTCATGGGCTGGCGCCCGCCACCGTGGCATGAAAAACCTCGTCATTTCGAGCGGAGGTCCGCGCCGGGCGCGGCCCGCAGTCGAGAGATCGAGGCCGCCAATTCCCGGCCAGTGCGTCCCGTGTCAACGACGGAACATTCACAGCAGTGTGCAAGTCGCCCAAGGGAGTAACCATGCCGGCCGCAAAGACGGGACCTCCCGACCCTGTGGGGCAGTGCGAACACCTCGTCCGTTTGCGTGACGTAACGTTCCCCGATGTGTTCAATACGCAGGCGACCATTCCATCCGGGATTCAGTGGCGCGGTTCTGCCTCAAACTGATGGTGGCCGGCGCTCGAGTTGCAGGATCTTCACGTGGCGACAATCTCAACCGATCCGGACTCGATGACCGGTGCATACCGGGAACGACAGCGTGCCCGTTTGTGCCGCAATCTCCGCCTGTCCCTCCCGGCCGGAGCGGTGATCTCCCTCGGGTTCATTCCTTGGAATCGATGGCATGATCCGACCGGCGCCCTTCCGGCGGTCGAGATTGGAATCGCGCTTTCGGCCGGTCTTCTGCTGATGTTCGGGGCAACCTGGTCCGAGACGGTCCGGAACCGGCTCAATGCGCTGACGATCTTCGGTTGCCTCTACACATTGACCCTCGTTTCGATCATGCTCGCCCTGCTTCCTGAGGGGTTTCTCTACGGCGTGGGAACGCTGCTGGCGTTGATCGTGGTCATGACCGTCGTTGCCAGTGATCTCAGCACGCCAGCAGTCCTGATCTGTGCGGTGAGCTTCTTCGCGGTGCCGAACGCGATGCTTCTTGCGACGAACGCGGACAGGCTAGTGATCCTGAACACGAACTGGATCCTCATTCCCGGGGTGGCCGTTGCGTTCGTCCTGGCAAGCGTGATGGACCGGACGCACCGCCACTCGTTCCTGCTGGAACATCAGCTGATCGAGGAGAAACAGCGCGGGGATGCGTTACTGAGCACTCTGTTGCCAGCCCGCATCGCCGAGCGGTTGAAACACTCCAGCGACATAATTGCCGATGTCCAACCGAACGCGTCGGTCCTGTTTGCCGATCTGGTTGGATTCACGCGTCTGACGAGAGCGTTGTCGCCGGATGAACTGATCGGATTGCTTACTCACATCTTCACCGAGATGGACGAAATCGCCGAGCAACATGGTCTGGATAAGATCAAGACCATCGGAGACGCCTACATGGTGGCGGCTGGCGTTGCCGACGCGGAAGGCCGTGGCGCGCTTGAGATCGCCGAGTT